>NZ_RZOS01000144.1:0-12836 GCF_004022605.1 Mesorhizobium sp. M4B.F.Ca.ET.089.01.1.1 | reverse complement strand
ATGCCGATCTGCGCGCCCGTTTCATCGAAGGCATGAGCCGCGTGGCCGCCGCCGTCACCGTGGTGACCACGGACGGCGAGGCAGGTCGTTTCGGCGTGACCGTTTCATCGATGACGTCAGTGTCCGCCGACACCAGCCGGCCTTCATTGCTGATCAGCGTCCATCACCTCAGCCCCGCATGCGAGGCGATCAAGAAGAACAGGCGGTTCTGCGCCAACGTGCTCAGCGGCAACCAGAGTTTCGTCTCGGATCTCTTCTCCGGCCGCCTCAAGCATTTGAACCAGGACCGGTTCGGCGCAATCGCTTGGCATCCCGGCGCGACCGGCGCGCCGATCATCGATGGCGCCGTCGTTTCCCTCGACTGCGAACTCAAGACGGCGCTGATGTGGGGAACCCATTTCCTCTTTATCGGAGAGGCCGAGACCATAGACCTTTCGGCGCAGCGCTCGCCGCTGGTCTACGGCAATCGCGGCTACCGGCGCGCCATCCCGATCACGCCGGATGACCATCGACCGCCACACCCGGAGAACCATCTCAGCATCGGCTTCTTCATCACGCTTGGACCGCAATTCGTGCCGGACCTCGTCGCCGGCTTCGCCAGCCAGCGGCCGGATGTCGACATCCGCCTTCTGGAAGCCGACCATGACGATCTCATCGAGCAGATGCGGGCCGGCAGGATCGAGGCGGCGATCACTTTCGGGGCGGTGAACGAAGCTGACCTCGATGCCGAACTGGTCTGCCCTCCGGCTCCGCATGTGCTGTTGAACGCCAGCCACGCATTGGCCGGCAGATCCAGTCTGCGGCTAAGCGATTTGGCTGAACTGCCCATGATCCTGCTGGATTATCCCTCGGTGCGCTCGGCCACGGACACCCTGTTCAAGCGCGGCGGGCTGCAACCGCACATCCGCTTCCAGTCGCCTTCCTTCGCCATGGTGCGCGGCCTGGTCGCGCAGGGTCTTGGATATTCGATCGTCCCGCAGGCGCCGCAGGCCAGGACCGCGCCCGACGGCAAGGAGATCCTCGCCATACCGCTGGACGAGGACTTTCCGGAAGGGGCGGTCGTGGCGATCACGCCACGCGGCAACGGCCGCAGCGAATGGGTCGGGCAGTTTCTGGCCAAATGCCGGCGATCCTTCGGGCATGCCGCCAACGGAGAGGGATGACGGCCGGACGAAACGGCCGAGCGGTAACAGACATCAACAAACAATGGACCGGTCAATCGGCCATGGGGAACAGAGAGGGAGAACGACAGAAATGAGTACCGCAGGAAGCAATCAACTTCGCAGGAATTCGCTAGGACTGATCGCCGTGACCTTCATGGTGATCTCGGCAGCAGCTCCCCTGACCGGCGTGGCCGGCGCGATGCCGCTGGCGTTCATGCTTGGCAATGGCGCCGGTATTCCAGCGACCTTCATTTTCGTGACGCTGGTGATGCTCGCTTTTTCGGCCGGTTACGTGGCCATGTCGCGGCATGTCACCAATGCCGGCGCCTTCTACGCCTATGCCGCGCGCGGTCTCGGCGGGCGCTCCGCCGGCGCCGTGGCGGTCGTGGCCCTGGTCGCCTACAACGCCATGCAGTTCGGACTGATCGGTCTGCTGGGCGGCATCGCCTCCGGTGTCTTCAGCGAGCTCGGACTGGTCCTGCCTTGGTGGGGGTGGAGCCTGATCGCCGTCGTCCTGGTCGCCATTTTGGGCTACCGGCAGGTGGACCTGTCGGCAAAAGTTCTCGTCGTGGCCGTCGCGCTCGAATATCTGATTGTCCTGATCGTCGACTTTGCCATCCTCGGCAAGGGCGGCGACCACGGGCTGGCGCTGAACGTGTTCGACCCCGCCGCGATGTTTTCGGGTTCGCTGACCGCTGCGATCCTGTTTTGCCTAGGCTCCTTCATCGGCTTCGAGGCAACCACGATCTATGCCGAGGAAGCCCGAGACCCGGAAAAGACCATTCCGCGCGCCACTTACCTTTCGGTGCTGATGATCGGCATATTCTTCGTGTTCACCACCTGGCTGATGATCGTTGGCATAGGCGCCGACAAACTGGTCCCGACCATCCAGGGCTATGGCGATCCATCAGCGCTCTTCTTCGATCTGGCGGGGCGCTATGTCGGCGGGCCGATACCGACGATTGCCGGTATCTTGCTCGTGTCGAGCCTCTTTGCCGCGTTGTCGGCCTTCCACAACTACATCGCCCGATACAGCTACGTGGCAGGACGCGAGGGCCTGTTGCCCCCCGCCTTCGGGCGCACCCATGCAGATCACCAGAGCCCCCACATCGGCTCGGTCGTGCAGACGATCGGCGCCCTGATTGTGCTGGCGATCTTTGCCGGCCTCGGGCTCGATCCGGTGCTCAACATGTTCACCTGGATCAGCCAGGTCGGCACGCTCGGCGTGCTCGGCATGATGACCGTCACCTCGCTCTCGGTGATCGTCTTCTTCCGCAACAAGCAGGCCGGCGCGCCGGCGCTGTCGACTGTGGTCCTGCCTGCCTTGTCGGGGCTGATCATGGCGGCCCTGTTCGTCTACATCTTCCTGCATTTTGGCGACCTCACCGGCACCACCGGCGGCGCGCTAGGGGTCATCCTGCCGGCATTGATCCCGGCCGCCGCCGTGGTCGGATATGGGCTGTCGCTGCGACTGGAGAGGGCAGATCCGGCCCGCTTCGCCCGCATGGGTGAAAATCAGGCCTGATATTGATGCCTATGCGGAAGCGTGCGTGGTCGCGCTTCCGCCAGCAAACGGAAGTGATATCGGCGCCAAACATTTTAAGCTTTAAACAACTGGACTCCTGTGCCACCGTCGGCCGGTCGTTTCCATTGCACATTTCACGACGGGTGGAGGTTTGCGAATGCTTGGTCGTTCTGCACATGTCGATACGTTCGCGCGTGACAATCTTCCGCCCGGCGATCAATGGCCTGACCTTCCGCTCGATGGGTTCGACTATCCGGAGCATCTCAATGCCGCGGTAGAGCTGACCGATCGGCAGGTCGAGCGCGGCTTCGGTGATCATGTAGCGCTGATCGGCAACGGTCGCCGCAGGACCTACAAGGAACTGTCCGACTGGACCAACCGCCTGGCGCACGCGCTCGTCGAGAACTACGGCCTGCGGCCGGGCAACCGCGTGCTGATCCGTTCGGCCAACAACCCGGCAATGGTGGCGTGCTGGCTGGCCGCTACCAAGGCGGGCGCGGTCGTGGTCAACACCATGCCGATGCTGCGATCAGGCGAACTGTCGCAGATCGTGGACAAGGCCAAGATCACGCTTTCGCTATGCGACACGCGGCTGATGGACGAGATGGTGGCTTGCGCCAAGGACAGCCGCTTCCTCAAGCAGGTCGTCGGCTTCGATGGCACGGCCAATCACGACGCAGAGCTCGACCGCGCGGCTCTCGACAAGCCGGTCGTTTTCGATGCGGTGGAGACCGGTCGCGACGACGTGGCCCTGCTTGGGTTCACGTCGGGCACCACCGGCTCGCCAAAGGCGACGATGCATTTTCATCGGGACCTGCTGATCATCGCCGACGGTTATGCGCGCGACGTCCTGCAGGTCACGCCCGAGGACATTTTCGTCGGCTCGCCGCCGATCGCCTTCACCTTCGGCCTTGGCGGACTTGCCATCTTCCCGCTCCGCTTCGGCGCCACGGCGACGCTGCTGGAGCACGCCTCTCCGGCCAACATGATCGAGATCATCGAGAGATATGGCGCGACCATCGTGTTCACGGCTCCGACGGCCTACCGGGCGATGATCGCCGCGCTCGACGAAGGGGCCAATCTTTCGTCGCTTCGGATCGCGGTTTCTGCCGGTGAAACCCTTCCCGCGCCGGTGTTCGAGGCCTGGGTGCAACGGACTGGCAAGCCGATTGTGGACGGCATCGGCGCAACCGAGATGCTGCACATCTTCATATCCAACCGGCTGGACGATCTCGCGCCGGGCAGGACCGGGCGTGCGGTTGCCGGCTACGAGGCCCGGATCGTGGATGCCGATATGAACGAGTTACCGCGTGGCGAGGTCGGCCGGCTTGCCGTCCGTGGCCCGACGGGTTGCCGGTACCTGAATGACCCCCGGCAGAAGGACTATGTGCGCGACGGCTGGAACCTGACAGGGGACTCGTTCTTCCGGGATGAGGAGGGTTATTTCCATTTCGCCGCCCGCTCGGACGACATGATAATTTCCTCAGGCTACAACATCGCTGGTCCCGAAGTTGAGGCGGCCTTGCTTTCCCACCCCCATGTCAAGGAATGCGCTGTCGTCGGCGTCCCGGACATCGGTCGTGGGCAGATCGTGGAGGCGCATGTCGTCCTGATCGACGGGATCGACCCGGGCGAGTTGGAGCAACGCCTCTTGCAGGATCATGTCAAAGCCACCATCGCGCCCTACAAATATCCGCGTTCGATCAAGTTCATCGATGCGCTTCCAAAGACGCAGACTGGCAAGATCCAGCGGTTCAAGCTGAAAGTGCATACTTGCACCTGAGCGCATCGTGCTCAGGTGCCAGCCTAGGCTGAAGGAAGTCGCTCGGTGTTTTTCTGGTGGCGGCCGAGGCCTCGACCAGTCGACGAAAACAACGAACTACCCGAGGGTTTGGCTCGCCAGGGCATAGGTCTTCGGCATAGCCGGGCCACCGGCAGCAAAATCGGCGAGGCGCTTGCCCAGCGACATGGTCAGCACCGTGTCGAAGACCGGCATTCCGCTGTGCGACAGGAGGGCAGCGAAGTCGCCATTGTCCATATGCGTGTCGATCCTGAGGAAGGACCCCGAGTGGTCGGCCACGTGCGGCCGGACGACCGCCACGGCGTCGGCGTCGCTTTCCGCCACGACCGGCCCAACGACATGGCCCCGCCCGAACGGGCGGCAGAGCGCGAAGGCTTTCAGCCTGTCGCCCTTGAAAAGGCCATAGCCGGCTGAGTGCGCGAAGAGCTTTTCGATGAGCGCCGCCCGCCTGACGCCAAATCCCGCCCCATCGAGCGTGATCGCCGCGGGAATGTCGCCTTCACCCAAAGTCCGGACATCGCCCCTGGTCTCTGCCAGCCTACCCGTCCCCTCCGCACGAACGATACCCTGGCATTGGTAGACTGTCTTCTCCGGCTGGAAGTCGAGCGAAAGATAGAGCCGTCTTGCCGCTCGGGTTGCATTGAGGCGCAGGTCGCGGCCGGCGACCTTATCGAAGACTCGCTTCATCAGCCATTGCCCGGCTCCGAGCGTCTGCAGTCGCGGCGAGGTGATGACCATTCCCACGGTCGCGAAGTCGGCGCCATGCTCGAACCACATGGCCGAACCGAGAACGCGGCCGATCTCATCGAGCGCCACGAAGCCGCGTCCCGATTCGCGCAGGAACTGCCAGTCTTCGGCCCGGTGCGGCCATCCCACGGACAGGGAGTGCGCGTGCAACCGGTCGAGTTCGATGCCCTCGATGTCGCCGATGCGCATCGAGAAGGTATCGATTTTCAAGCTTCCGGACGGCTTCAAGTCCATGCCCCTGAAAGATTGCCGCACTAGAGGGTGACGCCCTCTCCCCGCCCACGCTAAACAAGCAGACCGGTAGGATTTGCTCGAAAGCCGCGCGCCAACGCTAGATTCAACTGAAACACTTCCGCTTTCGGCACGCAATCGCGAAAGAACGCCCACATCCTCTCCGGAAATCTAGCACCATATGGTCGTCGGCACCGATCCCGGCGACCCGAAATCTTTCAAGGGTTGGAATGGACGTCTTCGACATCCTCGACCGTCTCGTCGCCTTTCCATCGGTCGCCGGCAAACCGAACGGCGACATCGCCAGCTGGATCGCGGCCCATCTTGCGCAGCACGGGGCGCAGGTCACCCTGCTTCCGGGGCCGGAAGGCGACCGTTCCAACCTGTTCGCGACGATCGGCCCCGCCGATGTCCCGGGCTACATCCTGTCCGGCCACATGGACGTCGTCCCGGCCGGCGAGCCGCAATGGAGCTCGGCCCCTTTCGCGCTGCGCCGGGAGGGCGAATATCTCTACGGGCGTGGCACCACGGACATGAAGGGGTTCCTTGCCGCCGCGCTGGCGGCTGTGCCTCACCTGACAGAACTGCGCCTGGCCAGACCGATCCACCTCGCCTTCTCCTACGACGAGGAGGTCGGTTGCCGCGGCGTACCACATCTGATCGCCCGCCTTCCCGAACTTTGCGCGAAACCGCTCGGCGTCATCGTCGGCGAGCCGAGCGGCATGCGCGCCGTGCGCGGCCACAAGGGCAAGGCGGCGGCTCGGGTGACGGTCAACGGGCGGTCCGGCCATTCATCGCGGCCCGATCTCGGGCTCAACGCCATCCATGCCATGGCCGCTGCGCTGGGCGCGGCCGTCAGCGAAGCCGAGCGGCTGACGTGCGGTCCGTTCGACCCCGCCTTCGAGCCGCCCTATTCCTCGCTGCAGGCGGGCGTGGTGACGGGTGGGCAGTCGGTCAACATCATTCCAGACACCTGCACGCTGGACCTGGAGGCCCGCGCCATACCCGGCGTCGACCCGGCCAGCCTGCTCGCGCCGGTCAGGGCGCGAGCCGAAGCCCTTGCGGTCGACGGCTTACGGATCAAGTGGACGCCGATGAGCGCTTATCCGGCGCTGTCGCTGCCGCAGGACTCGAGCCTGGCGGCACTGTTGGCCGAACTGACCGGCGAAGCGCCGCTCGCCGCCGTCAGCTACGGCACGGAGGCCGGACTCTACCAGGCTGCCGGCTTCGATGCGATCATCTGCGGCCCGGGCGACATAGGTCGCGCCCACAAGCCCGACGAATACATCCTCGCCAGCGAGCTCGCCGCCTGCCAGCGGTTGATCGAGGCGCTGGGCGCCCGCTGCGCGGCTTGAAGGGGAACCGGGATGACCTTCCTGTTCAATTCCGATGCGCCCCGCGGCGGGGTCTTCGCAGAGGCCTTCGCCGAGGAACTGCCGGACATCCCCTTCACGACGAATGCAGCAACGGTCGATCCCGACGCGGTACGCTATCTCATCACCTGGACTGCGCCGGAAGACCTCGCGCGCTATAGGAACCTGGAGATCCTGTTTTCCATCGGCGCCGGCGTAGACCAGTTCCGCCTCGATAGGGTGCCGGAACAGGTGAAGATTGTGCGTACGATCGAGGAAGGCATCGTGCGCATGATGCAGGAATATGCGACGCTTGCCGTGCTTGCGCTCCACCGCAACCTCCCTGGATATCTGGCACAGCAACGCGCCGGCGAATGGCGCGACATACCGCAGCTTCAGGCGGCCTCGCGCCGGATCGGCGTGCTCGGGCTCGGGCAGCTCGGCCAGGCCGTCCTCGACCGGTTGAAGCCGTTCGGCTTTCCGCTTGCCGGTTGGAGCCGCTCGCCGCGGCGGATCGAGGGCGTGACCTGTCACGATGGCCGGCACGGGCTGCAGGAGATGCTTGCGGCCAGCGACATTCTGGTCTGCCTGCTGCCGCTGACCGAGGAGACGCGCGGTTTCCTCGATGCCGAGCTGTTTGCGAAGCTGCCCGAGGGCGCGGCGCTCGTCCACGCCGGTCGGGGGCCGCAACTCGACCAGGAAGCGCTTGTCGCCGCGCTCGATAGCGGCCGCCTCTCGGCAGCGATGATCGATGTCACCGATCCCGAGCCTCTGCCCTCGGGCCATCCATTCTGGTCGCACCCGAAGATCATACTGACACCGCATGTCGCCAGCGTCACCCAGCCGGCGACCGCTGCGCGGGCCGTCATCGACAACATCAAGCGCCACCGCGCCGGGCTCGATCCGATCGGGCTCGTCGACCGGTCGCGCGGCTATTGAAGCTCCAACCTGAAAGGTCATTCCTTGTCCCTGCTGAAGACCCTCGATACCGACCCGTCCTTCCCGCCACGCCAGTCCAAGGCGTTGCCCGAGCGGCTGATTGCCGGCGACCCGGCCTTCAAGACCTGGGCGCAGGACGCAGCCAAGGACGACCTCGTCCATACTGGCGTCTGGGAGGCAACGCCGGGGCAGACGCGCTCGATCAAGGGAGAGACTTTCGAGTTCTGCCACATCCTGTCTGGCGTGATCGAGATCACGCCGGACGGCGGCGAGCCGGTGACCTACGGCGCCGGCGATAGCTTCGTCATGAAGCCGGGCTTCACCGGGGTCTGGAAGACGATCGAAACGGTGCGCAAGATCTACGTGACGGTCGGGTGAACGGTCGGCGCGGTTTCAAGCGGCAGCGACAGATTTTGCCGTCCCGCGCGACACGCACGCAACAATCATCCGCGACGGTTCGACGAACGATGCAAGCTGCTTGCCCGCCCGCGCTAGGCTGCTGCCAACGCTGCTAAGTGGTTGCCCATGAGCCTGAGCTTCGATCCGAACACAATTCCCCTTCCCGTCGGCCATTTTGTCGGCGGGAAAATGATCGCGGCCGAGGGCGCGATCGAGATGCGCCGCCCGTCCGACGGCAAGGAATATGCCGCCTGCCCGGTGGCCGGCGCCGACATGATCGACCGTGCGCTGGACAGCGCCAGGGCGGCGCTGAAGGCCAGCAACTGGGGCGGCGTCCGGCCGCGCGAGCGCACCAGGGCGCTGCAGGCCTGGGCCGACCTGATCGAGGCCGAAGCCGCAACGCTGGCCAGGATCGAGGCGCTGTGCTCCACCCGCCCGGTCGGCCAGCTCATTGCCGGCGACATCGCGGTGACCGCCGAGCAGATCCGCTTCTTTGCGGAATTCGCCGACAAGGAAGGCAGCGAGCTCGTGCCAACCGACGACGCCAACCTCGGCATGATCATGAGCGAGCCCTATGGCGTGGTCGGCGCGATCACGCCCTGGAATTTTCCCATCTCGATGGCCGGATGGAAGCTTGGCCCGGCGCTGGCCGCGGGCAATGCGGTGGTGCTGAAGCCGTCGGAAATGACACCCTTTTCGGCTGTCTACATGGCGCAACTCGCCGTCAGGGCGGGTCTGCCGGCAGGGCTCATAAACGTGGTGCTAGGAGACGGTCCGACGACCGGACCGGCGCTGACCGGCCATCCCGAGATCGCCAAGGTCAGCTTCACCGGCTCGACTCGCGCCGGCTCGGCGATCATGGAGAACGTCGCTCGCACCGGCGTCAAGCCGATGACGCTGGAGCTTGGCGGCAAGAGCCCGCAGCTCGTCTTTGCCGATGCCGATCTGGACAAGGCGGCGACGGCGATCGCCGGCAGCGTCACCTTCAACGCCGGCCAGGCCTGCGTCGCCGGCACCCGGCTGATTGTCGAGAAGAGCGTGGCCGACAGGCTGACGACCGCGATCCTGGAGAAGATGAAGGCCGTGCGGCCTGGCCCGACCTGGGACGAGGCGACGCATTATTCGCCGATCATCTCGGAACGGCAGCGGGCGCGTGTCGACAGCATTGTGCGGGCTGCGGTGGCGGCAGGCGGCGAATGCCTGACCGGCGGCGCCGCCATGGATAGCCCCGGCTATTTCTACGCGCCGACACTGATCGCCAACGTAGATCAGTCCAATCCCGCGATCGTCGAGGAGATCTTCGGCCCGGTGCTCACCGTCCAGACCTTCGAGACCGAGGACGAGGCGCTGGCGCTGTCCAGCCATCCGACCTACGGGCTGGCTTCCGGCCTGTTCACTTCCGATCTATCGCGTACGATCCGTTTGGCGCGCAAGCTCGAAGCGGGCACGGTCTGGGTCAACCGCTACAGCCGCTCGCGCGACCACATCCTGCCGACCGGCGGCTACAAGCGTTCCGGCATCGGCAAGGACCTTGGCCGCGACGCCTATCTCGCCAACCGCAGGACCAAGAGCGTCCTGGTCAGCGTATGAAGGGATGCCGATGAAATCCTACTCGATCGCCCTGATCCCCGGTGACGGCATCGGCCGCGATGTCACCGCCGCCGCCTGGACGGTGCTGGAAACCGTGGCCAAGCAGGACGGCTTTGCCCTGACGGGCACCGAGTTCCCCTGGTCCTGCCGCTTCTACAAGGAGACCGGCCGCATGATGCCCGAGGATGGCATCGAGACCTTGCGCGGCTTCGACGCCATCCTTCTCGGCGCGGTCGGCTGGCCGGCGGAGGTGCCGGATTCGGTCTCGCTGCACGGCCTGCTGCTGCCGATCCGCAAGGCATTCGTGCAATATGCCAACATCCGGCCACACCGCCTGCTTCCTGGGGTCACGGGACCGCTGCGAGCGGAGAGCTTCGACATCCTGTGCATCCGTGAGAACACCGAGGGCGAATATTCCGGCGCCGGCGGGCGTGTGCACCAGGGCACTTTGGACGAGGTCGCGGTGGAGACATCGGTCTTCACCCGCGCCGGAATCGAGCGCATCCTGCGCTTCGGCTTCGAGCAGGCGCGATCACGGCGGGGCAAGCTTGCTTCCGTCACCAAGTCCAACGCCCAGAAATACTCGATGGTGTTCTGGGACGAGGTCACCCGCAAGCTTGCGGGGGATTATCCGGACGTCGAGGTGAGCAGCTATCATGTCGATGCGCTCGCGGCGCGCATGATCATGGCGCCGGAGAGCCTCGACGTGCTCGTCGCTTCCAACCTGTTCGGCGACATCCTGACCGACATCGGCGCGGCGATCCAGGGCGGGCTCGGCTATGCCGCCTCCGCCAACATCAATCCCGACCGTTCGGCGCCGTCCATGTTCGAGCCGGTGCACGGCTCGGCGCCCGACATCGCCCATCTCGGCATCGCCAACCCGATCGCCACCATCTGGTCCGGCGCCATGATGCTCGATCATCTCGGCGAAAAGGCTGCCGCCGGCCGCGTCATGAAGGCGCTCGAGGCGACAACCGCGCGAGGCATTGGAACCACCCCCGGCAAGGATCGCACACAAGCCATCACCGCTGCCGTCGTCGCGGCGCTCACCTGATTGCAAGGTCGTTTTCGATGAGAAACCTGAAAGACAAAAGCCTCTTCCGCGAAGCCGGTTTGATCAGCGGCGAATGGGTCATCGCCGACTCCGGCAAGACGGTCGATGTCATCGATCCGGCGACCCAGGCCGCGATCGGCACCGTGCCCGACATGGCCGCTCCGGAGACCCGCGCGGCCATAGACGCCGCGGCTGCTGCCTATGATGGCTGGAGGAAAAGGACCAACGCCGAGCGCGCTGCCCTCCTGGAAGCCTGGCATCGGCTGATGCTGGCGCATCTGGACGATCTTGCGCTGATCCTGACGACGGAACAGGGCAAGCCGCTGGACGAGGCCAAAGGCGAGATCCGCTACGGCGCGTCCTTCGTCAAATGGTTCGCCGAGGAGGCACGCCGCATCAACGGCCACACCATCCCCTCGCCGACGCGAGACCGGCGCATCATCGTGCTGAAGGAGCCGGTCGGCGTGTGCGGCATCATCACGCCGTGGAATTTTCCCAATGCGATGATCACCCGCAAGGTCGCGCCGGCGTTGGCCGCCGGCTGCACGGTGGTCATCAAGCCATCGGAGTTCACGCCCTATTCAGCGCTGGCGCTCGGCGTGCTCGCCGAACGTGCCGGCATCCCCGCCGGCGTCATCAACATCGTCACCGGCGTGCCGGCCGATATCGGCAACGAGATCATGGCGAACGAGACCGTGCGCAAGATCTCCTTTACCGGCTCAACGCGGGTCGGCTCGCTGCTGATGCGCGGCGCGGCCGACAGCGTGAAGCGGCTCAGCCTCGAACTTGGCGGCAACGCGCCCTTCATCGTCTTCGACGACGCCGACCTCGATCTCGCCGTCGAGGGCGCGCTGGTCTCAAAATTCCGCAATGGCGGCCAGACCTGCGTTTGCGCCAACCGCATTATCGTCCAGGCCGGTGTCTACGAGACCTTCGCCGCGAAGCTCTCCGCCCGTGTCAACGCCATGAAGGTCGGGCCGGGCACCGAACCCGGCATCGCCATCGGGCCAATGATCAACATGGCGGCGGTCGAGAAGATCAACCGTCACGTCGAGGACGCGCTAGCCAAGGGCGCGGCGATCATCACCGAAAAGCCGGCGCTACCGGTCGGTCACCAGTATGTCGCGCCACTGGTGCTGACCGGCGCCACGAAAGACATGCAGCTTGCCGGCGAGGAAACTTTCGGCCCGGTCGCGCCGCTTTTCCGCTTCGAGACGGAGGAAGAGGCGATCTCGCTGGCCAACGGCACGCCTTACGGGCTTGCTTCCTACTTCTACACCGAGAGTTTGAAACGCGCCTGGCGCGTCGGCGAGGCGCTGGAGTTCGGCATGGTGGGGCTCAACACCGGCTCGGTCTCGATGGAAGTGGCTCCCTTCGGCGGCGTTAAGCAGTCCGGTCTTGGGCGCGAAGGTGCCCAGGCCGGCATCGAGGAATATCTCGAGATGAAGAGTTTTCATATGGGAGTAGGGGAGTAAGGCAGTAGGGAATGAGCGCCTGTCCCCTACTCCCCTACTGCCTCACTGAATCCGGTCAAGCGCCTTGTAGTAGAGGCCGACCATCGGCAGGAACCAGGGCTTGCCGGAATAGCCGGGAATGGAAGGCCACTCGAGCCCTTTCAGCGGATTGCGGTCCTCGCGGCCGAGCATGGCATCGGCCAATATCATGCCGAGATGAGTGGAAAGCTGCGCGCCGTGGCCGGAATAGCCCATCGCGTACCAGACCCCATCATGGTAGCCGGCCCGTGGAAACCGGTCCTTGGTCATATCGACCAGCCCACCCCAGCAATAGTCGATCTCGACCTTGGCGAGTTGCGGGAAGATCGCGGCGAGGCCTGCTCGCAATATCTCTCCGCTTTTGGCGTCGGAGCGCTGATCCGACGTTGCAGAGAAGCGCGCGCGGCCGCCGAAGATCAGGCGCTTGTCCGGCGAAAGCCGGAAGTAGTTGCCGATGTTCATCGAGGTCACGCATGTCCGGTTGCCCGGCATGGTCGTGGCGATCTCGGCATCGCTTAACGGCCGCGTGGCGATGATGAAGC
>NZ_RZOS01001449.1:0-434 GCF_004022605.1 Mesorhizobium sp. M4B.F.Ca.ET.089.01.1.1 | reverse complement strand
ACTGCCGACACGGTAACCCGCGCCTACCAGTCGACGGCAAGCTGGAACGGATATTCAGACATTCAATGCATCACGCCCGGCCCGGTGAGCGGCGATGCGGTGTTCTACCTCTGCGCGGATAACGACCTGGTCAAGGCGACGTTCTCGAGCCAGGGGACGTTCAAGAGCACGGCGGTACTGGCGACCTTTGCCGACGCGCTTCGCTATGCCGTTTACGACGACGGAGACCTCGTTGTCTGGACCGATGCCGGAACCGTTTCCCGTGTCGACGGCACGACCGGCGCTATCGAATTCACCAAGTCAGTGCCATATCAAATCGAGGCAATCGGCTCGCGCGATCTAGGCCCGCCTGATCTGCAGCGATTTGTTGACGAACTGTATTTCCTGCCAGTCGGCGGCACGACATCATATTTCACAGACCTCGACCTCGGCAC
>NZ_RZOS01001448.1:0-435 GCF_004022605.1 Mesorhizobium sp. M4B.F.Ca.ET.089.01.1.1 | reverse complement strand
CAGCATGCCGGGCGTGCGCAGCGGCTGCCTGTTGGTTTTTGTGGTCTGCCTCGGCTTCTACATCGCGCCAGCCGCACTCGGCGGGTTGGGAGACGCCATGCTATCGACCTTCATTGCGTCGCAGGTCCGTAGCTCTTTCGACATGGGACGCGTCGCTGCCTCGGCCTTTGTCCTCCTGGCAGTCGCCATCGTCGTGCTCTCGATGGTCGGGCTCGATCTCTCAGGTACGTCGCGCCGCACGGCGCAACCATCGCTGAAGTCATGGCACCGTCTCGGTGAGTTTTTTATTTCCTATCGGGCGAAGCGCTGGATAGCACAGCTCTACCGCGCAGGTGGCGACGGTCGCTGGCCGCAGCTAGTCGGCATAATGTTTCTCGCGCTCGTTATGTTCTACCTACTGTTTCCAGAGGTTCTTGTCGTCATCATGTCCTTCAG
>NZ_RZOS01001447.1:0-435 GCF_004022605.1 Mesorhizobium sp. M4B.F.Ca.ET.089.01.1.1 | reverse complement strand
GTCACCGCCGGCATCGTCTCGGCGCGCGGCCGCGACCTCAACAGCGGTCCGTTCGACGATTTCATCCAGATCGACGCGCCGATCAACCACGGCAATTCCGGCGGCCCGCTGGTCGATGTCGGCGGCAATGTCGTCGGCATCAACACCGCCATCTTTTCGCCCAATGGCGGCAGCGTCGGCGTCGGCTTCGCCATTCCGTCCGACCAGGCGCAGAAGGTGGTCGCCAAGCTGATGAAGGGCGGCGACATCGAGTACGGCTATCTCGGCGTGCAGATCCAGCCGGTGACGCAGGACGTGGCCAGCGCCATGGGCCTCGACCATCCGGGCGGCGCGCTGGTCGCCGCGGTCACCGAAGGGTCTCCCGCGGCCAAGGCCGGCATTGCGACCGGCGACGTCATCACCGGCTTTGCCGGCGAGGCGATCAAGGATCCGAAG
>NZ_RZOS01001446.1:0-436 GCF_004022605.1 Mesorhizobium sp. M4B.F.Ca.ET.089.01.1.1 | reverse complement strand
GGCCTGGATTTCTTCGCAGGTTGCTGGCGTCAGCCGGGTCATGCGCTTGCCTTTGCTCATTCCGGTTCGCCTTTCCGCACTTGGTAGACAGTACCGCGTGAGATGCCGAGATCGCGCGCAATTCGTGTTGGGCCGTGACCTTGTTGCAGGCGGCGCCTGATTTCGGCACGGTCGATCTTTGGCGGCCGTCCTTTGTAAATGCCGCGTATCTTCGCGACGGCAATTCCTTCGGCTTGGCGCTCGCGCCGCAGATTGGTCTCGAACTCAGCGAAAACGCCGAGCATATCGAAGAAGGCCTTGCCGGCGGCAGTCGACGTGTCGACGGGCTGTTCGGTTGCTAATAGATGCGCGCCCTTGGCTTTCAGGCGGTCCACGATCACCTGAAGGTCGCGCAGGGAGCGAGCCAGCCGGTCGATACGGGTGACGACGAGTGTGT
>NZ_RZOS01001445.1:0-437 GCF_004022605.1 Mesorhizobium sp. M4B.F.Ca.ET.089.01.1.1 | reverse complement strand
CTAAATGCGATAATGAGAACCGGCGCAGGCATTTTGCGCCGAGGTGAAAGTGGAGATTTGAACCATGTCTTTTCTGAAAAAGCTTTTCGGCGGTGGCGGCGATGCGGGCGAACCCAAGAGCGCGGCGCCGGCAAAGCGGGTCGAGCACAAGGGTTTCCTGATCAGCGCCACGCCCTACAAGGCCGATGGCCAGTACCAGACCTGCGGCGTGGTCTCGAAGGAAATCGACGGCGTGACGAAGGAACACCGCTTCATCCGCGCCGACCGTTTCGCCGGCCTGGACGATGCCGTCGACATCTCGATCAAGAAGGGCATCCAACTGGTCGACGAGCAGGGCGAGCGAATCTTCGGCTAAGACCATCATCGCTACAGCCTTGGGTCGATCGGCTCGCTTTCCAGTGCCAGCACGCCGAACACACACTCGTGTACCCGCCGCA
>NZ_RZOS01001444.1:0-438 GCF_004022605.1 Mesorhizobium sp. M4B.F.Ca.ET.089.01.1.1 | reverse complement strand
TAGCCGGGCCGTGCGATCTTCGATCCGCCCCCAATCGGGGCGGCGCGGCATCAGGAACCGCAACTCACCATAGATTCGCTTGGCATCCGCGTAGTCGCTGCTCCCCTCATTCTCGTCGGACGCATTCATCGCCATATCGAACGGGTCCAGATAGCCTTCGAATGCGGATTCTGCAAAAGGACCTGCCAGACACGTAACTATCTCCCGGATCGCACAATCGCGTTCCAAATATCGATCCATATCGTCCTCGAAAATCGGCTTTCGCTTCGAGGTGAATCCTTGCGCTGAATAAAACCCGCGCCTTCGACAACACCACGGTAATCTCCGTCACCGGGGTCGGGGTAAATACTAACACTTGAGAAAGCAGGGAGTTTACGGTCGTCGTCGAACATCTGACGGTTCAAAACGATGGCGGCCACCGCGTGCCCGGCTTCGTGG
>NZ_RZOS01001443.1:0-439 GCF_004022605.1 Mesorhizobium sp. M4B.F.Ca.ET.089.01.1.1 | reverse complement strand
GTGCTGACTATCACCCGGCCGGCGTGTCGTTCCGCCTCGCTCCAAAGTTGAAAGAGGGCAAGGGCATCTCTCTCAACAAGTTCGTAGAGGGCATGCGTTGCCGCCTCCTCGAAACTGTTTCCTGCGGCAAGGCCGTTCGTGCTTGTTAGGAACGCGCCGCTTCCCTCTAGCCGTGGCACAGTGGTGTCGGCATACACAGCCTCATATGGAACCCAGATCCGGTCGCCAGTGGACCATTCAGAGGCTTGGCACCAGAACATCGGCTGTCTGGTCCCGAAGAGCGAGTCCCTAACTTGCGGCAGTGCCCCAACGTCGACCACCTGGCTCCGACGGACCAGGCCCTCGTAGGTATCGAGATTCAAGGGCAGGTTAGGGCACTCAGCATGGGAACTCTCGATTGCCTCCATCGCGGCGGCAACACGGGCCCGCGCAGCAGTCT
>NZ_RZOS01001442.1:0-441 GCF_004022605.1 Mesorhizobium sp. M4B.F.Ca.ET.089.01.1.1 | reverse complement strand
GAACACTCTGGTCCGCCAGCATCGCCATCACGGCCGGGCTAAGTTTTGCAAACATTAGAAGCGCGAGAAGAGGGATGCAAAATTTCGCTATCTGCAGGAACACATTGCGCGTGTGATTATGCATGGCGCGCCCTTGAGGGGTTTTCACTTGATGCCTCTCGATCACAAGCCGCTAGGTGCCGACGGCGTCACTTGAAGAGTGGTAAACGTTTACAGATAACTGTCAATGGGTCTCGGACGATACGAGGCCGGCTCGATCAAAAGATACCGTTGCCGCGAGTAGGTCGGAGGCGACAGCCACTTACTTGAAGAAACAGCGGTCGAGTGTAAGGGGTCTCCGCAGTTCAGAAGCGATTGGCGACGCGGACGAAAGCCGTTCCGGCAAGCAGGAACATCCCGGCCAGCAGCAAGTAAATGTTGGCTAAGGAGGTTGCCTCGGCG
>NZ_RZOS01001441.1:0-441 GCF_004022605.1 Mesorhizobium sp. M4B.F.Ca.ET.089.01.1.1 | reverse complement strand
GGTCGATGATGCGCTGGAGCGAACGGTAACCGCGCTGGTGCAAGCGGCGCCAGTCGAGCGCCAGGATTATGTGAAGTCGCGTGCCCGATTGGAAGAGCTTGGCCTCCTCGATGAGAGCAGTGCTAACTGGGAACGGCTCGCCAACTACCTTTTGGCTGACGAACCAGCCTTTGGCACAGACGCCGACCGACTGGCCTATATTCTCGACGTACCCATCGCCTCGCTACGTCCGACGCTCGACACGCTCGACAAGGCTGAAGCCGCAATCGAAGCCGCGTACAAATATGCGCGTGCCTATGTCGATGGAAACCAGACCGAGGGAGATCTGTCGGTCGTCGAGTCCTTCGGCAAGCGGCTCGCCGATGCAGGCGAAGCGCTGCAATCGAAACTGGATGAGGTGGCGTGATGGCGGACGGATCTGAGGACATCCAACTCGCGCCC
>NZ_RZOS01001440.1:0-441 GCF_004022605.1 Mesorhizobium sp. M4B.F.Ca.ET.089.01.1.1 | reverse complement strand
AAACAAAGTTCGTTGCGTTTTTTACGGACGGTGTTCGCATGTCGACAGTGGTTGTCGCGGACCCGCGGGGGGTGTATCTCGCCGGTCTGGAGTGGGTGTTGCGGAAGGCCGGTCACGAGATTGTCGCCGAGTGCCACCGCGCTGTTGACGTTCTCCCCCATGTGGAGCGCCATCTGCCCGATATTGTCATCGTCGGCCTGGACACAGCGGACCCGCAGACGGCCAGTCTTTCCTCCCGGCTGAGAGCCACCCACCGTGCGCTCGGCATTGTCTTCATCCTGCAGCAAAACGGCGGCTTCGATATCAAGGAAATACAGGCGCTCGACGCCGATGGCGTGGTGCTTGACGGCATCAGCAACCGCTTTCTCGTCGAATGCGTGAACGCGGTGGCGAGCGGCAAAAAGTGGATCGACAACAAGATCGTCCAGCATCTGTTGATGC
>NZ_RZOS01000143.1:0-12861 GCF_004022605.1 Mesorhizobium sp. M4B.F.Ca.ET.089.01.1.1 | reverse complement strand
CGCACCATGCGCTCGACATAAAGGCCGGTGCCGAGCGGCAGGAGGTCATGGGCGGCATTGCTGACGGATTCGGCATCCTTGAGGTTGAGGATCACCGCGCCGACTTCCGATTTGTGGGTGACGCCCAGCGCCTTCAGCGCCACCGGGAAGCCGAGCGCCATGGACGAAATCACCGCCTCGACGGCATTGGCGGCGCGCTCGCCCTTCGGCACCGGCAGGCCGGCCTTGATCAGCCGCGCCTTGGCCTCGGCCTCGTCGGGCGTGACATGGCCGCCGCTGGCGACGCCGGAAGCAGACGTGTCGACCGGCTGCGCCTCGGGCTCGCGCCAGGCCCAGCCGATGAAGGCGGCGGCTTGCGCGGCATCCATGGCTTCCGAGATGCCGAACAGCGGCACCATGCCGCGCGCCATCAGCCCGGCGGTGTATTCCTCCGGCAGGTTCTCCGGCAGCGAGGAAACGATCGCGCCTTGCGCGCTGTTGGTCTTCAGCGCCGCCTCGAAGGCGCGCAGCGTCGTCCACCAGTCGGTGTCCGAACAGCGGTCGGGACGGGGGAAGTCGAGCACCAGCATGTTGAGGTCGAAGCCGCCCGACACCATGGCGGTGAAGGTCGCCGTCATCGCCGGCTCGTTGTTCCATATGAAGGTGTGGTAGTCGAGCGGATTGGCGACCGCGACTAGCGGCCCGAGCGTCGATTTGACATGGGCGCGGTGCTTGTCGGTTAGTGCAGGGAAATGCACCCAGCGCCCTTCGGCGCTGTCGGCCATCACCGAGGCCTCGCCGCCCGAGCAGCTCATCGAAGACAGCTTGTAGCCGGGCAGTGGCCCGGTGATGTGCAGGAGCTTCAGCGCCTCGATGAAGGCCGGAATGGAATCGACGCGGGCGATGCCGAGCCGCTTCAGGAACGCGCCCGAGGCGGCATCCGAGCCGGCGAGCGAGGCGGTGTGCGACACCGTCGCCTGCCGCGCCTGTTCCGAGCGGCCGACCTTCATGGCGATGATCGGCTTCTTCAGCTCGCGGGCCCTGGCCGCCAGCCGCTCGAAGCCGGCTACTGCGTCAAAAGCCTCGATGTGCAGGCCGAGCGATGTGACGCGCTCATCCTCGATCAGGCCGAGCGCCATTTCCGAGAGGCCGGTCTGCGCCTGATTGCCGGCGGTCATCAGGAACGCGATCGGCAGGCCGCGCTTCTGCATCGTCATGTTGATGGCGATGTTGGACGACTGGGTGATGATGGCGACGCCCTTGCCGCCGTCGGGCAGCCTGATACCGCCATGCTGGTCGGGCCACAACAGCGCGCCGTCGGCATAGTTGATGAGGCCATAGCAGTTCGGACCGATGATCGGCATCTGGCCGGCGGCTGCGACGAGCTCGGCCTGCAGCCGTTCGCCGTCCTCGTCATAGGCCTCGGTCTCGAGGAAGCCGGCGGCGAAGCAGACGGCGCCGCCGGCGCCGCGCTCGGCCAGTTCCCTGATCACCTCGATGGTGAGATGGCGGTTGACGCCGACAAAGGCGGCGTCCGGCGCGCCGGGCAGGTCGGCGACGGAGCGGTAGGCCTTGCGCCCGGCGACCTCGTCCTTTGTCGGATGCACCGGCCAGATTTCGCCGGCAAAGCCCATCTTGATCGATTGCGCGACGACGGCGGCGGCCTGCGCGCCGCCGAACACGGCTATGGACTTCGGGCGCAGGAGACGTTCGAGTTTATGCATGGTCATCTTTTCGTTTGAGCATGATCTTCCCCCAAACCGGACCCCGGTTTGGGGCACATCATGCCCTAAGCCCCGAACGGACGCAGCAGCGCCCGCGAAATGATATGTCGCTGAATCTCCGAAGTGCCTTCCCAGATGCGCTCGACGCGGGCGTCGCGCCAGATGCGCTCCAGCGGCAGGTCGTCCATCAGCCCCATGCCGCCATGGATCTGGATCGCCTCGTCGGCGACGAAGGCCAGCATCTCCGTAGCCTTCAGCTTGGCCATGGCCATGTCCTGGTCGGTGACGGTGCCCTGATCGTACTTCCAGCCGGCTTCGAACACCATCAGGTCGGCGGCTTTCAATTCGGTCGCCATGTCGGCGAGCTTGAACGACACGCCCTGGAATTTGCCGATCTGCTGGCCGAACTGCTGGCGCTGCGCTGCATATTCGATGGCATGGCCGAGCGCGCGCTCGGCGCGGCCGAGGCAAGTGGCGCCGACCTGCAGGCGGGTGGCGCCCAGCCAGGAATTGGCGACCTCGAAACCCTTGTGGACCTCGCCAAGGACCTGGCTCGCCGGCAGCCGGCAATCGTCGAATTCGAGAATGGCGTTGGTGTAGCCACGATGCGAGACGTTGCGATAGCCGTCGCGCACCGTAAAACCCTTGGTGCCCTTGTCGACGAAGAAGGCGGTGATCTTCTTGCGTTTGCCGCGCGGCGAATCTTCTTCGCCGGAAGCCATGAAACAAATCGCAAAGTCGGCGATGTCGGCATGGCTGATGAAATGCTTGGTGCCGTTCAACACCCAGTCGTCGCCGTCCTGGACGGCGGTGGCCTTCATGCCGCGCAGGTCGGAGCCGGCGCCGGGCTCGGTCATTGCGAGGCAGTCCCATTTCTCGCCGCGGATGCAGGGGAAGAGGTATTTCTCGCGCTGCTCCGGCGTGCCGGCGAGCAGGATGTTGGACGGGCGCGCGACGCAGGTCCAGTGCAGCGCGTAGTTGGCGCGGCCGAGTTCCTTCTCGTAGAGCAGCCAGCTCACCGTATCGAGGCCCGCGCCGCCGACATCGGCCGGCATGTTGGCGGCGTAGAGGCCGGCTTCGATCGCCTTGGCCTTGATCTCGTCGACAAGCTCGCGGCGCAGCACGCCGGTGCGCTCCACCTCTCTCTCATGCGGGTAAAGTTCGTTCTCGACGAAGGCGCGCGTCGTCTCGACGATCAGTTTTTGTTCCTCGGAAAGACCGAAATCCATCGCCTCAGCCCTTCTTCTTGCTCTTCTTCGACTTTTCGGCCTTTGCCGGCTTCACGGCCTTCTTCACCGGCTTGGCAGCCTTGGCCTTCTCGGCCGCCTTGGAGACCGGCTTCTTTGCCGCCAGCTTGGCGAGCTGCCTGGTATAGTCCTTGTGCAGCGCGCCGGCGCCCCAGCCCTTGCCCTTGTTCTGCTTCGACAGCGCTTCCATGATGGCGACCAGATTGTCGTCGCGGATCTTTTCCAGCTCGCGGATCGACAGGCCATGCGCCTGCTCGTCCGACTGGGTGGCGATGAGGTCGACCAGCTCGTCGTTGAACTCCGGCACGTCCATCAGCTTGGTCCACGGCCATTTCAGGCAAGGGCCGAACTGCGCCATGAAGTGGCGCATGCCGGCCTCGCCGCCAGCGACGCGGTAGACCTGGAACATGCCCATCTGCGCCCAGCGCAAGCCGAAGGAATAGCGCATAATGTCGTCGAGCTCCTCGACGGTGCAGATGCCGTCCTTGACCAGCCACAGCGCCTCGCGCCAGGCGGCTTCGAGCAGGCGGTCGCCGACGAAGGCCTCGATCTCCTTGCGCACCACGACCGGTTTCATGCCGATCGAGGCATAGAGCTCCTTGGCAACCTCGATCGCCCCCGGGAAGGTCTGCTCGCCGCCGACGATCTCGACCAGCGGCAGGAGATAGACCGGGTTGAACGGATGGCCGACGACCAGCCGCTCCGGGTGCTTCTTCATCGCCACCTGCATGTCGGTCGGCTTGATGCCGGAGGTCGACGAACCGACGATGGCGTTGGCCGGCGCATGGGCGTCGATCTCGGCCAGCACCTTGTGCTTGAGGTCGAGCCGTTCCGGCACGCTTTCCTGGATGAAATCGGCGTCGGCGACCGCCTCGGCGATGGTCTTGGCGAAGGTGAGCCTGCCTTCCTTGGGCAGGCCGCCGGGCAGCATCTGCTTATAGGCGCGGCGGGCGCCCTTCATCACCTCGCCCACTTTGCGCGAAGCATCGGGATCCGGATCGAAAATCGACACATCGATGCCATTGAGCAGAAGCCGCGCCACCCAGCCGGCGCCGATGACGCCGCCGCCGATGGCGGCTGCCTTGTTGATGATGCTCATGCGGAAGCTCCGGTTCTGGTCTTGGCTGTTTCGGGATCGGTAAGCGGCACACGCTCGCCGGCGCGGATCACGGCCGGGTCGTAAGCCTTGCGAGCGAAGACCTCGAGCACGAAGGGCCGGAAGAATTCGATCGGCAGCGTGTCGTAATCGGGGTCGAAGCTCGACTGGTCCCAGCGCTCGCAGAACCGGTCGCAGTCGTCGAAGTAGGGATGGCCGGCGAAGCGGTCACGGGCGTCGCGGTTGCCGCCGAGATGATGCGCGTAATAGAGGCGCTGGAAATCGCCGTGCTTCTCCACCACCCAGGTGCACTGTTCGCGCACGAACGGCTTCAGGATCGCGGCCGCGTATTCGTGGTGATTGTAGGGCGCGTAGATATCGCCGATGTCGTGCAGCAGCGCGCAGGCGATCCAGTCAGTGTCGGCGCCGTCGCGCCAGGCCCGCGTCGCAGCCTGCAGCGAATGGCCGAGCCGGGTGATCTTGTAGCCGGAGAGGCCCTCGTCGAGCTGCACCAGCGCGTCGAGCAGCCGCTCGCCGGTTTTCGCAGCGTAGTCGACCTCATGGACGGTCAGGAATTCGTAGTCTTCCCTGTCGCCATCCTTCATCGCAGTGAATTTGACGGTAGCCATGGTCAGCTCCCGATGTGTTGCTTGAGCATGATCTTGCCCGAAAACCGGCTCCCACTTTTCGGGATCATGCTTATGCCCCGGCTGCGATCGGCGCCCGCTTGGTGAGGTTGAGCTTCTTGCGCACTTCCTCCGGCCCGAGGATCCTGGCGCCGAGATTGGTGACGATGCTCGCAGCACGCTCGACGAGCTGCGCATTGGTCGCCAGCACGCCCTTGTCCAGCCAGAGATTGTCCTCAAGGCCGACGCGGACATTGCCGCCGGCCAGCACCGCGGCGGCGGCATAGGCCATCTGGTTGCGGCCGATCGAGAAGGCCGACCAGTTCCAGGTCGACGGCACGTTGTTGACCATGGCCATGAAGGTGTTGAGGTCGTCGGGCGCGCCCCACGGCACGCCCATGCAGAGCTGCACCAGCGCGTCCGGCTTCAGCACCTGCTCCTCGACCAGCTGCTTGGCGAACCACAGATGGCCGGTGTCGAAGGCCTCGATCTCCGGCTTGACGCCGAGCGCCGTCATCATGCCGCCCATGGCGCGGAGCATGCCGGGGGTGTTGGTCATCACATAGTCTGCCTCGGCGAAGTTCATCGTGCCGCAATCCAGCGTGCAGATCTCCGGCAGGCACTGGCGCACATGCTCCATGCGGTTGGTGGCGCTGCCCATGTCGGTGCCCTTCTCGTTGAGCGGCAGCGGCGCCTCCGGCGAGCCGAACACCATGTCGCCGCCCATGCCGGCGGTGAGGTTGAGCACCACGTCGACATTGGCCTCGCGGATGCGCTCGGTCACCTCGCGGTAGAGATGGATGTCGCGCCTGGGCTTGCCGGTCTCGGGATCGCGGACATGGCAGTGGACGATCGCCGCACCCGCCTTGGCGGCGTCGATCGCCGAATCGGCAATCTGCTTGGGCGAGCGCGGCACATGCGGGCTGCGGTCCTGCGAGCCGCCGGACCCGGTCACGGCACAGGTAATGAAGACCTCACGGTTCATTGCGAGCGGCATTGGACTTCCTCCCAATCAAGACAGACCCAACAATGACCGACTTGCCGGAAACTGTTTTGCGCTTTACGAAGCTGACATGACTAAAAGCGAAAAGCCGACGATCTTTCGCGCCGAGCACGAAACGCTCAAGGTGACGTTCCTGGTGTTCTCCGGTTCGTCGATCATGTGCGTGGCCTCGGCCGTCGACCCGCTGCGCGCCGCCAACCGCATCTCCGGCGAGACGCTGTTCGACTTCAAGCTGGTTTCGGTGACGGGTGAGGCGCCGGTCACGACTTGTGGCCTGCCGGTGGCGGTCAGCGGCCGCTTCGATGCCGCGGAGCCGACCGATGTGTTGGTCGTCGTCGCCGGCTTCGGCACGCAGAATTATGCCACGTCGGCGCTGCTTGCGGGGTTGCGGAGGGCAGCACGTGCGGCCCGCGCTTGCGGCGGCGTCGAGGCCGGCACCTGGCTGGTGGCGCGGGCCGGCCTGCTTGAAGGGCGAAGCGCCACCACGCATTGGGAAGACATGGAGGATTTTTCCGCCGCCTTCCCGGGCGTCGACGTGCGTCCGGACCGGTATGTCATCGACGGGCCTGTCTTCACCTCCGGCGGCGCCTCGCCGACCTTCGATCTGATGCTGCATCTCGTGCGGACCAGGCTCGGCATGGCCGTGGCGCTCGATGTGGCGAGCGTGTTCATCTACGACCAGGCGCGCGCCGCGACTGATGCGCAGCCGCTGGTCTCGCTCGGAAGGCTCGACGGCTACGACCCAAGGCTGGCGCAGGCGATCCGGCTGATGGAATCGCATGTCGACCAACCGCTGACCATCGACGCCGTGGCCAAGCGCGCCGGAGTGACAGCGCGGACGCTGGAAAGCATCTTCCGCAAGTCGATCGGCGAGACGCCCGGCGCCTATTATCTGCGGCTGCGCCTCAGCGCCGCCCGGCGCCTGGTGGTCGACACGCGGATCGCCATGGCCGACATTGCCGGGCGCACGGGATTCTCCTCCGCTGCGGCATTCTCCAGGGCATTTTCGAGGGCTTTCGGCGAAGCGCCGGTGAGGCTCCGCCGGGGATAGACTACGCGGCGTTCTGCCGGGTGCTGGCGCTGTCGATCTCGGAGCGCATCTGTCTTGCAATATGGGTCTCGAAGCGGCTGGCGACCGCGCGATCCCATTCGGTCGCGCCGCGCGAACCGGCCTTGCCGTGCGGCAACGCCATCAGCCGGTCGATGATCGAGCCGGCCTCGCCAGATGAGAGCAGGGCGTCGATTTCGCGTTCGTGCTGCATATCGTTTCGCCTCCTTCTTCCTGATTCCCGCCACGAGCCGACACTATACGAAATCCGTGACGGCTGTTTGAAGGCAAGAGAGAGGCGATTGAGGGGCGGCGCGGGGCAAAACCTTGTCGTCGGTTTCTGCCCCGCGCAAAGCCGTTTTATCTTAGCAATTGCTTGAGTTAGAGCAATTCCAGGTTTTCCGTCCTGAATGCGCCAGAACAAATAGATAGGGCCGGCGCCGGCCCTCACACATAGCGGTTGACGATGTTCTCCAGCAGTTCCTGGCGGCCGGAGCGCGGCTGCGGCTCGATCTTCTTCTTGACCACGCGCTCGGCGATCTCTTCCAGCGTGCGCTTGCCCGACAGCATCGCCTTGCCCTCGGCCGTGCTCCAGCCGGCATAGCGCTCGGCCAGCGGGCCCGACAGCGCCTTGTCCTCGATCATTTTCGCCGCCGCCTTGAGGCCGCGCGCGCAGGCATCCATTCCGCCGATATGGCCGATCAGCAGGTCCTGCGGATCGAGCGACTGGCGCCGCAGCTTGGCGTCGAAATTGGTGCCTCCGGTCTTGAAGCCGCCGCCCTGCAGGACCTGGTAATAGGCGAGCGCCATTTCCGGCACGTTGTTGGGGAACTGGTCGGTGTCCCAGCCCGACTGGTAGTCGTTGCGGTTCATGTCGATCGAGCCGAAGACGCCGAGCGCATTGGCGAGCGCCAATTCATGCTCGAAGGAATGGCCGGCGAGGATGGCGTGGCCCTGCTCGATGTTGAGCTTCACTTCCTTCTCCAGCCCAAAGCGCTTGAGGAAGCCGTAGACGGTGGCGACGTCGTAATCGTACTGGTGCTTCGTCGGTTCCTGGGGCTTCGGCTCGATCAGGATGGTGCCCTTGAACCCGATCTTGTGCTTGTAGTCGACGACCAGGCTGAGGAAGCGCCCGGCCTGCTCCTGCTCGCGGCCAAGGTCGGTGTTGAGCAGCGTCTCGTAGCCCTCGCGGCCGCCCCACAGCACGTAGTTCTCGCCCTTCAGGCGCTTGGTGACGTCGATGCAGCTTTTCACCGTCGCCGCCGCATAGGCGAAGACATCCGGATCGGGATTGGTGGCGGCGCCCGACATGAAGCGGCGGTGCGAGAACAGGTTCGCCGTGCCCCACAGCAGCTTGACGCCGGTCTTCTTCATCTTGGCGGCAAAATAGTCGGCGATCTCGTCGAGGCGCGCGGCGCTCTCGGAAAAGTCCTTGCCCTCGGGCCGGACGTCGGCGTCGTGGAAGCAGAAATAGGGCGCGCCGAGCAGCGAGAACATCTCGAAGGCGACATCGGCCTTGAGCTTCGCCAGCTCCATCGTGTCGATGCCGCCCGGCTTGGCGAACCAGGGACGATCGAAGGTCTGGCCGCCGAACGGGTCGCCGCCGGGCCAGGCGAAGGAATGCCAATAGGCGACGGCAAAGCGCAGATGGTCTTCCAGCCGCTTGCCGGCGACCACCTCGTCCGGATTGTAGAACCGGTAGGCCAGCGGATTGGTCGAATCCGGCCCCTCGTACTTGATCGTCTGGATGTCGCCGAAAAATCCGCTGCCCATGATTCTTTCCTCTCGCAAGTTTCTGTCCGCCATTACCTCAGGCGTAATTGGTTTCATGTTGGCGCTGGCCGAAAAGGGTCATGTCGAAACGATCCAACGAAGGATGAAGACCATGACTGACCTCAACACGATCGCCCGGAACTACATCACCGCCTGGAACGAGAGCGATGCGGGCCGCCGCAAGGCCCTGCTCGAAGCGGCCTTCACCAGCGACGTCAGCTACCGCGATCCGATCATGCAGGGCGACGGCCACGCAGGCATCGCCGCGCTGATCGACGGCGTGCAGCAGCGCTTCGCCGGGTTCCGCTTCTCGCTGAAGGGCCAGCCGGACGGATTTGCCGATCAGATCCGCTTCTCGTGGAATCTCGGTCCTGAAGGCACGGAGCCCGTTATCGAAGGGACCGACATCGGCGTCATCGAGAACGGCCGCCTGAAGAGCGTCACCGGCTTCCTCGACAAGGTGCCGGCGCAGTGAGACTAGTCGGGTAGGAGAGGCGCGAGGCCCCCCTCTCTGCCCTGCCGGGCATCTCCCCCTCAAGGGGGGAGATCGGCTGTCGCGCCGGCCTTCGCCAATTTCCAGCGTTGCAGAAATGTGCGAAGCGCCTGAACTGCCGATCTCCCCCCTTGAGGGGGAGATGGCCGGCAGGGCAGAGAGGGGGGCCTCGCGCATACTCACGCGGTTGCCGCCCTGATCGCCGGGTAAAGCGCCCTGTATCGCTGATAGGCGTCGGCGAAAGCCCCGCCAAGCCCGCCGTCCGGATCGATCGTGGCGTCGGTCGCCGGCGCGGTGCACACGGCGAGCGGATCGGCGCCGGTCGCGGCGACCAGGCCGAGCCGGGCGGCGCCGAAGGCGGCGCCGAAGTCGCCGTCGGCAGGGATGTCGACCGGCACCTGCAACGCGGTGGCGATCGCCTTCAGCCAGTAGCGCGAGCGCGAGCCGCCGCCGATCGCGGTCACCCGGGTCAGTGTCGTGCCGGCCGTTTTCAACGCTTCGAGACTGTCGCGGAAGGCAAAGGCGACGCCTTCCAGAACGGCCTGCGTCAGCACGGCGCGGCCGGATTCGTGCGCCAGGCCGGTGAACGATCCGCGAATTGCGGAATCATTGTGGGGCGTGCGCTCGCCCGAGAGATAGGGCAGGAAGGAAACGCCGGTCGGCGCCTTGAGCGTATCGCCGAGCTCGGTGGTCAATTCGCCGGCGCTTTTGCCGGTGATCTCCGACAGCCAGTTGAGCGAATCGGTGGCCGACAGGATAACGCCCATCTGGTGCCAGGTGTCGGGCAGCGCATGGCAGAAGGTGTGCACTGCGCTTGCCGGATTGGGGAGGTAGGCGGCGTTGGCGGCGAACAGCACGCCAGAGGTGCCGAGCGACACAAAGGCGTGGCCGGCGCCGACCGTGCCCATGCCGCAGGCCGAGGCCGCATTGTCGCCGGCGCCGCCGGCGATCGGAATGCCGGCCGCAACGCCCCATTTGGCGGCAAGCTCGGCGCGCAGGGCGCCGGCCTTCGCCGTGCCCTCGACCAGCGACGGCATGTGCTTCTCGTCGAGTGACGTGGCTGCCAGCAGATCAGCGGACCAGCGCCGCCTGCCGACGTCGAGCCAGGAGGTGCCGGCGGAGTCGGACATTTCCGAAATGTGCTCGCCCGTCAGCCAGAGCCGCAGGAAATCCTTGGGCAGCAGCACCTTCGCCACGTTGGCGAAGATCCTGGGCTCGTTGTTCTTCACCCAGGCGAGCTTCGGCGCGGTGAAGCCCGGAAAGACGATGTTGCCGGTGAGCTTGCGGAAGCGCGGATCGGCGTCGAGCGCGGCGGCCTCGACATGGCTGCGCGTGTCGTTCCAAAGGATGCAGGGGCGCAGCACCTTGTCGCCGACGTCGAGCAGAGTGGCGCCATGCATCTGGCCGGACAGGCCGATGCCCTTGACCGCCGCGAGTTCCTTCGGATGCGCGGCCTTGAGCTCGGCAATCGCTGTTTCGCAGGCCGCGATCCAGTGCGCGGGATCCTGCTCGGACCATCCGGGATGCGGCCGCGAGACATCGAGCGAGCCGTGGCCGGAGCCGATGACGGTCTGCCCGGCATCGATCAAAAGCGCCTTGACGCCCGACGTGCCCAGATCGAGGCCGAGATACATGATGTCCTCCCAATGCCATTAATTTTTTCGGATCTCGAAAAAATCTGGCTTGGCCAGTTCTTATGCCAAGATCCGCTTCGGGTCAATTCTCGGACAAATCGGCGGCGCGGCGCGAAAACAGCGCCGACAGCGGACTGTCCGGCCGCGCAAAGGCGCGTTCGCCCGTCAGCGCCCGCGCCAGCGGTCCATCGCCGGCGCGCAGGGCGGTCTCGATCAGCGTCAGGTCAATGACGTCGCGTTGCGCATGGCTGCCGCCGAAGCGGTTCGCGATCGACCGTATGGGGCGGATCAGGCGCGCCGCCTCGGCGTAATTTGCTTCGCCGAACGCCTTGATCGCCAGCGTCAGCGGATGGCCGACATCGCGGGTGAAAGCCGCATTGTCGTCGTTGCCGCGCATCGCCTCGCCCTGCGCGTCGAGCAGGCCCTCCGCCCGCGCCTCCTGGCCGGCGCCGACGAAGGCCATCATCGCGTGGGCATCGTTGAAGGCATAGTTGCCGCCGCCGGCCTTGTGCCAGTTGTCGGCCAGAGCCGTCCAGCGCCCGCCGACATCGACGCCGCCAAGACACAGCCGCCACAGGATTGCCGAGGCATCGACCATGTTGAGCGCCATCGTCGAGGCCTCGCCATAGATCGGGCCGTCATAGAGCGCCAGCACCTCATCGACCTCGCCGAGGTCGTAATGGAACAGCGCCAGGTGCCACCAATTGTGCACCTTGAGGAAGCTTTCCCTGGTCCAGGCGTCAGGATTGGCGCGCATCCAGGCGATGCCGTCCTTTTGCCGGCTCTGCATCTCCATGACATGGGCGACGGCGTGCTGCGCCCAGCCGTCGCGCGGCTCGATCTCGACAGCCGTGCGGCCGAGCCGTTCGGCGCGCGCATAGTCGCCCATTTCCTCCAGCCCGAAGGCCTGCATGCCGAGGACCGCATGATAGCCGGGCATGTCGCTTCGCCAGGCCGGCAGGGCGCGGCCGATGCGGTCGCGCAGCATGCGGGCGTTGCCGGTGAAGAAGTCGATCTGATGCCCGGTCAGCAGCGCCACGAGATCGAGCGGATGGTCGATGGCGACATCCTCGAGGATGCGGGAGGCCTCGTGCCAGCGCCCCCAGGCGAGATGGCCGAGGGCCGCGACATGCGCCTGCTCGCGCGCCGTGGCGGCGAGCGGCAAGGCCGCCTCGTGGCATGCCCTGGCCACGAGCGTCGCCTCGCGCTCGGTGGCAAGCGCGAAGAGGTAGCCCTTGAACACATGCGCCATGACGAAGCCGGGATCCTCGGCGATCGCGCGATCGGCCGAGCCGACCGGATCGCCGATGAAGCACTGAAGCTCACGCACAGCCCGACCATAGGCCGTCAATCCGGCTTCCGTCGCGCCGGACAAGGTCAGCCCGAAAGCGTCCCTGACTGCCATGGCTAGCCCTCCATCAGATGCCGGAACTGGCCTATCCTAGGCCAATAGGGGCTGGCACGCCAAGCTCAGGTCGCGCATGTCGACAAAGCCAAGGCAGGCGAATTTCGCCCGCTTCAATTGCCCGAGCGCATCGCCATGGTGGCAATGCCGGCGCCGACCAGGAGCGTGCCGCCGGTGCGGTTGAAGATGCGAATCGCTTTCGGGTTGCGCACGACGTTGCGCGCCCGCGCCGCGATCAGCGCGTAGCCGAAGGCATTGGCGAAGGCGAGCGCCAGGAAGGTCGTCTCGAAGATCAGCATCTGCGGCCAGAACTCGGCATGCCGGTCGAGGAACTGCGGCAGGAAGGCGACGAAGAAGGTGATGCTCTTCGGGTTGAGCGCGGTGACCAGCCAGGCATGCGCCATCATCTTGGCCGCGGACACCGCGTCGGTGCGCGGCTCGGCTTTCAGCGCCCCGCCGGCGCGGAACAGTTTGACGCCCAGATAGATCAGATAGCAGGCGCCGATCGCCTTCAGCACGGTGAATACGGTGGCCGATGCCGCCAGTAGCGCGCCGATGCCCAGCATCGACAGCGTCATGGCGGTGAAGTCGCCGAGCGCGACCCCGACCGCCATCGGCAGCGCGGTGCGCCAGCCCTGGCCGAGCGCATAGGAGACGACCAGAAGGATCGTCGGACCCGGGATGACGAGAAGGATGGTGGAGGCGGCGGCGAAGGCGGCCCAGTTCTCGAAGGACATTTCCTCACTCCTTGAGCACAAAGAAAAGGATAAATCCTCGGGTCGGCCGGAATGTAAAGAGGCATCTTCGAAATGTTTGGGCGGCTGGTTCAGCCC
>NZ_RZOS01001439.1:0-443 GCF_004022605.1 Mesorhizobium sp. M4B.F.Ca.ET.089.01.1.1 | reverse complement strand
CGTGCATGGGCGGTGACACCACACCCCACCGACGTTTGGCCTGCTGTACCGCCAAACCGGTAGCCTGCCTGACCCACTCGGCCAGCCCTTCGTCAGCCGCCTGCGGGAGCGTGACCAGGAGGCAGCTCCACTGCTTCAGGTCGGCCAGACGGGTGACTGCGAGTTGCCGCGGCACCCTCGTGACGAGCTCGGCACGCTGCACGAAGTAATAGGCAGTGCCCCAGTCCAGGCCGGTTGCCAACGCCTGTCGGCTGCCCCTGCCGGCCGAAAAGACCGTGCTCCGCAAGGAATCCAAACCGGGTATGCGCCCCTGCACGGCGACGCCAAAGGCGTTGTCCACGTCTCCGCTGACCCAAACCACACGGAACGCCGGGGAGTCAGGGTTAACCGCGTAGGCCTGCGCGCCGACATGCAGCCGGGCACAGGCTACCTCGACCCGGAAC
>NZ_RZOS01001438.1:0-443 GCF_004022605.1 Mesorhizobium sp. M4B.F.Ca.ET.089.01.1.1 | reverse complement strand
GGGCGACGGCCTATTTGTCCTGGCGATTCGTCGAAGAACCCGTTCGCCGGCTGCGGCCGCCCCCGATGAGAACCGTCATCGCCGGCGCGACCGCAGCGTTGATGGTCGGTCTGTGCGGCAATTCAATCTTCCAAGCGGGGGGTATCGCCAGCAGAATCCCGAGGGAGGTTGAGGCGATGCGCAGCCTCGAGGTGATGTGGGACTGGCCGTGTCCGCGGATGGTCAAGATCGCCGAGCTGGACGGCACGTTTTGCGCATTCGGAGCACCTTGGGACAAGGCGGCACGCCATGCCATGCTGTGGGGTGACAGCCATGCGGAGCATCTCGCCCCGCTATTGGATGCGGTTGGCCAAAGGGAGAATACGGCCTTCTTTCTTTATCATGCCTGCCCGGCCGCATTCGGAGAAGGTGTCCATCGCGACTTTCCGGAGCAACCTAACTAC
>NZ_RZOS01001437.1:0-444 GCF_004022605.1 Mesorhizobium sp. M4B.F.Ca.ET.089.01.1.1 | reverse complement strand
TCGCAGAGAAGGACAAAGCTGCGGGTGCCGGCCGGAGCGCCAGTCCAGCCGAGGGGAGGGAACGATCCTCACCGTCGCAGGTGAAACGCCGCGGGATCGTCGCACCGTTAGCAAAACTGCTTGAACTGAGCTGCATGGGTCGCCCCTGACGCTGTTGCCGCGCCGCGCAACACTCAGTCCCAAACGCTAGGTGCCAGGCAACACTGGTAGGAAGCGCGGGCGTCGCCACGAGCTTCACGATTGATCTGACGCAAGGATAGGCGCTCTATCGAAAATGTACGAGACAATATTGAAATGGCAGTTCGTTTCGCCCTGCCGCTCCGTCCAAGCGCCGCGTCGCGCGCATCGTAGCCAGTGATGGCAAGGCTGTGATACTATTGCACAAGGTGCGCTGCGGTTGGCAATTGCCGTTCCCGCGCAGCCAACGACCGCGCAGTGCTAATC
>NZ_RZOS01001436.1:0-444 GCF_004022605.1 Mesorhizobium sp. M4B.F.Ca.ET.089.01.1.1 | reverse complement strand
GCGAACGGACCGCATCGATCTCTTGTACCAGCATCGTGTCGATCCAACCGTCCCCATCGAGGACGTCGCCGGTGTGGTCAAGGATTTGATGGCGGAAGGGAAAGTCCTCAACTGGGGTCTTTCCGAGCCGGGAATCCAGACCATCCGCCGCGCCCATGCGGAGCAGCCTCTCGCAGCCATCCAGAACGAATACTCGATGCTGTGGCGAGGAGCGGAGGCGGAGGTGCTTCCGCTATGCGAGGAACTGGGTATCGGCTTCGTCTGCTGGAGCCCCCTCGGAATGGGCTTTCTTTCTGGAAAATGAGTGCCGATACCCGGTTTGGAAGCGGCGCTTCCTTCGACCTTCAGCCCGGTGCGGGCTCATTCGATTTCCGTGCTCTTGTTCCCCGTTTCGAACCGGAAAACCTCAAATCCAACATGGCCCTTTACGCCGTGGTGTTGAAA
>NZ_RZOS01001435.1:0-444 GCF_004022605.1 Mesorhizobium sp. M4B.F.Ca.ET.089.01.1.1 | reverse complement strand
CTGCGGAGCCGTCCTGTTGGGCGTGAAGTGGAAGCTCTCTGGCTTGAAGGGCTCACCACACCACGGACATCCCTTCAGTGGCACCGGGGATTTCGTCTTAGGTCTGCTCTGGTACCGCTTCAGCCAGGTCGTCGCGGCGTCCTTGTCGGAAGAATTTCGCGGCTGGATTGTTCGGTGAGGCTGCGCCGCTACCCAGAGTCCAATCTCGATCGGCCATTCGCCAAGCGTCTTCCGGCCATTGTCATCATGGGTCCGCAGGAATTCGAGCGCGCAGACGAGACCAGCGGCGTGAGCAGGCGTAACGTGTAGCGCATGATGACGCTGATGCCCGCACCCAGCACGCCAGATCCGCGGAGCCGCCTCAGCACAATCGCATAGGCGGCAAGTCCAAGATACGCTCTTGCCGCCGCCGGTCGGAAAAAAAGCAGGTCGACGATCTCACGC
>NZ_RZOS01001434.1:0-444 GCF_004022605.1 Mesorhizobium sp. M4B.F.Ca.ET.089.01.1.1 | reverse complement strand
CCTTAGTGGCTCCTTTGTCGACGCCCAAAGCTCGTGTCGCATCTGCAGAGCCCAATGGCGATCCCATCGCCCCCAACGCTCTTCTTTCGGAGGCCTCCAGCCTTAGCCACTGCCTGCGAGTGAGGGGCTTCTCCTTGAGCTTCTTTCCCATTGTTGTCGTCTCCTCTCGCGCAGATGGGTCGCTGTATGCCCGGCAATCCTGTCATACACTCCGAAGGATGCGGAAGACGCTCGATCGGCTCACGCTCAACTCTTGGACGATCGCATCGGCCGTCTTGCCTTCGGCCTTGAGTCGCAGCACGTCCGCAGCCTTTCTCCTTGCCGTGGGTGCCCTGCCTTTGTACTTACCATCCACCTTAGCTTTGGCGATGCCCTCGCGTTGGCGCTCCAGCATAAGGTCGCGCTCGAATTCTGCGATCCCGCCCAACATGGTCAGCATCAACT
>NZ_RZOS01001433.1:0-445 GCF_004022605.1 Mesorhizobium sp. M4B.F.Ca.ET.089.01.1.1 | reverse complement strand
TCGCACTCGTCATCGGGCTCCTGGGCGTCGTTGCAAGGAGTTCCAAGAGCGGGATCACGCGGGCTGCCGTGATCATGTTCGTCGAGGTTGTGCGCAATACGCCATTCCTGGTGCAGATCTTCTTCATATATTTTGCCCTTCCTCTCATGGGCATCCGCCTCAATCCGACCGTCACGGCGATCATTGCCCTCGGCATCAATGGTGGGGCCTACGCAATCGAGATCATCCGCGGCGGGATCGAGAGCGTTTCGCGCGGCCAGATCGAGGCAGGTTTCGCACTTGGTCTTCACAAGGCGGATGTCTTCCGGCTCATCGTGCTCAAGCCGGCGCTGCGGGCGATTTATCCCTCGCTCACAAGCCAGTTCATTATGCTGACACTGACAACGTCTGTCTGCACCTCGATCGCCGCCTACGAGCTGACCTCGGCCGCTCAGCGCATTGAGTC
>NZ_RZOS01001432.1:0-445 GCF_004022605.1 Mesorhizobium sp. M4B.F.Ca.ET.089.01.1.1 | reverse complement strand
GATCTAACTACGCGAAATATCAATCGTCACAGCTATGTCCCTGTGGTTCATGACGGTGGTTTCGGGGACTATTCTTTGCAGAACGCTTCTTCGACGCGACACCGCCGAGTGGAAAAATCTCTGAGCGTGTTTCCGCTCCAGAAGAGACGTTGGTTGGAGCCGACGCAAGCATTTCTAGACTTCATCCGAGACGCCGACCAAAGGCCGTGTCGGCTAGGGTCAGGACTTCGGTAACGGGGCCGTCCTCGTCAAGGCAAATTTGATGCAAGAAGGGATCGCCCATCCGGGTGTGCGGAGAGCGTGATAGCATTTTGGTTGTGCTATATCGCCTGCTTTCCTGCCGTATGAGGTTCTGCCCGGGTTCATGCTTCGGTCCGTGGTCGGCGCGGCGGCCGCCAACATGATGCTTGTCCAATATGGTTCCGATGCGCCCATCTCATTGGCG
>NZ_RZOS01001431.1:0-445 GCF_004022605.1 Mesorhizobium sp. M4B.F.Ca.ET.089.01.1.1 | reverse complement strand
GTCGTCGTCGAGCGGTCGCCGGCGCTGAGATCGCCGCTGTTGTCGTCGTCGATGAAGATCGTCACCGGATCATGCGACCAGGCGGTGTCGTCGGCGCTTGTGCCGTCGCCGGTCAGGTCCTCGTACTTGGTGCCACTGATCGAGAAGTCGAGGAAGTTGGTGAAGTCGTTGCCGCTGTCGGTGCCGCCGCTGCCGGGGTTGCCGACGGTCTGCACCAGGGTGCCGGTCTGCTGCGAGCCGTCCGGCACGACCTCGTAGATGTTCTTGCCGACATCGGCCAGCGTCAGTCCGCCGATCGACCAGGCGCCGCCGGCCCCCGTCGTCGTCGAGCGGTCGCCGGCGCTGAGATCGCCGCTGTTGTCGTCGTCGATGAAGATGGTCACCGGATCATGCGACCAGGCGGTGTCGTCGGCGCTTGTGCCGTCGCCGGTCAGGTCCTCGTACT
>NZ_RZOS01001430.1:0-446 GCF_004022605.1 Mesorhizobium sp. M4B.F.Ca.ET.089.01.1.1 | reverse complement strand
TTGCCGGCTGGTGGGGCTCGCTGGCCAGATAGGCGTCGAACGCCGCCTTCAGTTCCCGCGAGATCGGGAAGTCGGCGCGGACGGCATGCTTTCGTCTCGCCTTCAACCGTCTCATGCGTGCCTCCGTAGCACTTCGTAAATGTACGGCTCGGCCTGCTCGGGCCACATTCTGAACGGTGACCGCGGATCCCGCCATGCGGCCTCGAGTTCGTCGCAGTGGTCATCCCAAATTGCGAGCATCGTCTCATCCTCGATCATGCCCGGTCTCGGCGCTGGGTCGAAACCGTAATCCGCCAGGCATTCGAAATAGTCGCGCCCAGCTCGCATCAAGAGGTCGGCGTCAACTAGCGGGATTTCGGTGCGCTTGGAGCGGCGCTGTTTGATGCGACGGACCATCAGCGATATTCCCTTGTCCTTGGCGGTCGGCTGTCGGCAGGCGCATCGAC
>NZ_RZOS01000142.1:0-12862 GCF_004022605.1 Mesorhizobium sp. M4B.F.Ca.ET.089.01.1.1 | reverse complement strand
GCCCGACGATCTCGCCCGCCCTCACCTCGAAGCTGATCCCCTCGACGCGCCGTGTCGTGACATCCTCGAGCGCCAGCCGCACCGGTCCGAGCGTGCGCTCCTTGCGGTTGAACAGGTCGCTCACCGGCCTGCCCACCATCAGCCGCACCATGCGCTGCTCGTCGAGCGCCGCAATCGGCTCGTCGGCGACGCGGCTGCCGTCGCGCATCACCACGCAACGGTCGGCAAGCTCGATGATCTCGCGCAGCCGGTGCGAGATGTAGATCACCGCGACGCCATCGGCCTTCAGCCGCCGGATGACCCGGAACAGCCGCTGCGCCTCATCCTCCGTGAGCGACGAGGTCGGCTCGTCGAAGGCGAGCAGCCGCGCCCCTGGGCGCAGCGCGCGCATGATCTCGATCAGTTGCCTGAGCGCCGGGCTCAGGCCATGGCAGCGTTGCCCGGGTGACAGCACTTCGACCACGCCGAAGGTGTTGAGCAGCTCGAGGCTGCGCCGCTCCAGATCCGTGCGGTCGAGAAAAATCCCGCCGCGTGCCTTGATGTCGCCGATGAAGATGTTTTCCGCCACCGTCAGCTCCGGGATGATCTCCGGCTCCTGGTGGATGACCCGGATGCCCGAGCCGTGTGCTGCGCGTGGCGAGTTGAGCTGGGCCGGCTGACCATCGACCAGAACCCGACCGCTGTCCGGGCGATGCTCGCCCTCCAGCACGCGCATCAGCGTGGACTTGCCGGCGCCGTTCTCGCCGATCAAAGCGGTGATCTCGCCGGCATGGAAGGCGACGGAGACGTCGCGCAGTGCCTGCACGGCGCCGAAGCGCTTGCTGACGCCCTCGACGGAAACGACGGGCACGGTCATCGGCGCGCGGCTACTTGTGAGGCCGCGCGCCCCAAGGCCGACAATGAGGCCAAAAGGAAGCCTAGGACTTGCAACCGAGCGTGTCCTTGAACTTGGCGAAGTTCTCGCCGCTGATCAGCGTCGCGTCCTGGAAATAGTCCTTCTGCATTTCCTTGCCAGTGGCCTGGTCGTAGAGCGCCTGGATCGCCGCGGCGCCATGCTTGGCGCTGTCCAGCCACATCGTGCCGCGGAAGCCGGTGGGCTTGCCGGAGCCGAAGGCCTCACAGGAGCGCGAGCCGTCGATGCCGATGCCGATGACGTTCCCCGGCTTCATGCCGGCGTTCTCGGTGGCGCGCACGCCGCCGAGCACGCCGTCGTCGTTGCAGGAGTAGAATATCCACTTCTCGGCGTCGGGATTGGCCGTCAGCGTCGTCGACACCACATCGATCGAGTTGACCATGGTGTTGTCGTAGGGGATCGACAGGATGCGCGACTTGATCTCCGGGATCGCCGCGACGAGCGCTTCCTCGGCGCCCTTGTTGCGGCGCATGCAGGTATCGGCCTTCTGGTCCTCGATCGAGCCGACGCGCACCTTGGAAAGGTCCTTGTCCCAGCCCTCGGCCTTGACGATGCGGGCGATCTCACCGCCGACCTGCTTGCCGATGTTGAGCGCGTTCATGCCGACATAGGCGACCGGGCTGCCGTCGGCGAAGGCGATGTCGTCGTCCACCGCGATCAGGCCGATCTTGGCGGCCTTGGCCTTGTCGGCGACGACCGGGCCGAGCGAGCGGTCGGGCACCACCACGGCAATGCCTTTGACGCCGTCGCCGACATAGGTGTCGAAGGTGGTGACGGCGAGGTTGGCGTCGAACTGGACATCCTGCACCAGGAGATCGACGCCGAGCTCTTTGGCCTTGTCCTTGGCGCCCTGCACCTCGCGGACGAACCACGGGTGATCGCCCATCTTGTTGATGTAGCCGAACTTCATTTTGTCCTGCGCGCCCGCGCCGTGGACCGTCAGAGCGACGGCTGCGGTCGCGGCCACCGCAAGGCATGCCTTGATCATTGGTTTCATGGTTTCCTCCCTCTGGATCCCGGCCGGCGGGATCCCATTTTGCTTGAAGACGTTCCCGGCGACCGGCCGCCGGCGCGAAACCTCATTCGTGGTAGAGAACCGAGCGCCCGCCATCGATGACGATGCAGGCCGCGTTGATGAACGGCGCCTCGTCGGAGCCGAGGAAGACGGCGGTCATGGCCACTTCCTCCGGCCGGCCGATGCGGCGCGGCGGGTGCAAATCGTAGGTGCGCTGGCGCTCGGCCTGCGGGTCTGGGAACGTGTTCCAGTAGTCGACCGCGATCTGCGTCTCGATGTAGCCCGGTGCAATCGCGTTCACGCGGATGCCTTCGGCCGCGTATTGGATGCCGAGCGACCGCACCAGGCCGAGCAGCCCGTGCTTGGCGACCGGATAGGGAAAGGTCGACGGGATGATCGCGAAGGAATGACAGGAAGCGATCGCGACGATCGAACCCTGTTTCTGGTCGCGCATCGCCGGCAGCACCGCGCGCGCCGAATACCAGACGCCGTCGAGATCGACGGCAAAGCAGCGCCGCCATTCCACTTCGGTGGTTTCCAGCGGCTCGTGGAACACGTTGATGCCGGCATTGGCGACCAGCACGTCGATGCGGCCGAGGGCGTCGAGAACCTGCTTGGCCATCGCTTCGCAGGAGCCGGCGTCCGCGACATCGGTTTCAACGAACAGCGCCTTCACGCCGTTGTCGGCAAGCGACGCTGCGACGCTCTTTCCGGTCGCCGCGTCCTTTTCCGCGACGACGATCACCGCCCCCTCGGCGGCCATGGCGCGCGCCGTCGCCTCGCCGATGCCACGCCCGGCGCCGGTGATGATCACCACCTTGTCTTTGAGACGCCCGGCCATGGTCACCAGTCCACGATGGTGCCGTCGGAGAGCACGGCATTGGTGGTGTGCATCACCTCAGGCTTGTAGGGATGCCGGGCAGCGACCGCCTCGTCGACTTCGATGCCGAGCCCCGGCGCTTCCGGGACCTGCCAGCAGCCTTCGACCATGCGGATCGGCCCTTTCACCACCTCGAAATACCAGGGCACCGCGCCGACCATCTCTTCCTGGATCAGATGGTTGGGGGTGGAGACGGCAAAATGCAGCGCCGCCGCACCGGCGATCGGGCCGAGCGGATTGTGCGGCGCCACGCCGACCGACACCGCCTCGGCCATCGCCGCGATCTTCTTCGCCTCGAGCAGGCCGCCGCAATGGCAGATGTCTGGCTGCACGATGTCGACCGCCCTTGCCCGGAACAGATCGTCGAATTCGGCACGGTCGATGAGCCGCTCGCCGGTGGCGATCGGCACGCGCGACTTGGCGGCGAGCTGCGTCAGTGCGCCGGTCTCGCCGGGCGGCAGCGGCTCCTCGATGAACATCGGCCGGTAGGGCGCAAGCACGTCGATATACGCGAGCGCGGTCGAGGTCGAGGCGGGGCGGCCGTGGAAATCGACCATGATCTCGACCTCGGGACCGACCGTCTTACGCAGCGCCTCCATCAGCCGGCCGACCTTTTCGACCTCGGTGAGCGGCGCGTGGTAGTGGCTGTAGGGGATGAAGACGGCCTTCAGCGCGCGATAGCCCTTGGCCACCACTTCGGAGGCGCGCTTCACCAGCGGCTCGGCGTCGAGCGTCTCGTACACGGCGCGCATGTCGCCGAGGCCGAGATGGGTGTAGACCTTGACCCGGTCGCGCACCTTGCCGCCGAGCAGCCGCCAGACCGGCTGGCCAAGCCACTTGCCGAAAATATCCCACAGCGCCAGCTCGATGCCGGAGACGGCCGACATGCCGATCACGCCGAGCCGCCAGAACGAATGCTTCTTGAGGATGCGCACCGCCTGCTCGATGTCGCGCGGATCGCGCCCGATCAGAAGCGGCGCCAGGTCGTTGACGGCGCCGACCACGGCCTGGGTCTTCCACTCCAGCGTCGCCTCGCCCCAGCCGTAGAGGCCGGGCTGGTCGGTCTCGATGCGCACGAACACCCAGTTGCGCATGTCCGCGTTCACGACGCGCGTGGTGATCGCCACGATTCTCAAGCGCTACTCCTCCCAGGCGACACTTAGATCATATGAAATTGAGTTATCATATGATCTAAAATGGCGTCAAGGCGGAAATCTTAGCCCTTGGCGTGAAGATCGTCGGCGGCGATGTCGAGCAGTCGGTTCATGGCGGCGCGGGCGCCGGCCGTGTCGCGGATGCGGATCGCTTCCAGCACCGCGACATGCGCCGAGAGCGCGCGCGACTGCGCTTCCATCAGCGGATTGGTGACGAGGAAGGTGGCGCGCAAGGCGGCCTCCAGCATGCCGACCAGCCCCTTCAGCACAACATTGTGGCTGGCGGCGATCACGCCCTTGTGGAAGGCCAGGTCCGCTTGGCATACTGCATTGAGATCATTCGGGATGTTGTCGCGCATGCCGACCACGGCGCGCTCGATTTCGGCGAGGTCGGCCGCCGTGGCGCGCCTGGCCGCGAGCTCCGCCGCGGCGGGCTCGAAGATCCTGCGCGCCTCGAGCAGGCCGGAAACCAGTTCTTCGTCGTCCTGGATGGACGGGTGCCAGCCGAGCACGACCGGATCGAGCAGCCGCCAATTGTCGCGCGCCAGCACACGTACGCCGGCGCGGCGCCTCGCTTCGACAAGGCCCTTCGCCGACAGGACCTTGACCGCCTCCCGGACCGAAGTGCGGCTGACGCCCAGCATGGCGCACAGTTCCTCTTCGCGCGGCAGGGCGTCTCCCGGCGCGTATTCTCCGCCCAGGATGCGGCTGCCGAGCACGCTGACCACGGCGTTGTGCACGCTGGCGCCGGTCTGGTCGACCGATGGCATCCAGCCGAGTGCATCTGAAGGAGCTATGGTTTCCACGCAGATCCTCTCCCGATAGAGCGCCGTTGCAAGCTGTTGTATGAGAGGCTAGGTCTTATGTAAATCTTTCATTCATACGATCTATAACGGGCTCCGCAATGGGCATGCTGCAGATCTCCAATGACACGGTGGCGCTTTCGGTCGATCTTGCCGGCGGCGCGATCCATCGCTTCGACCGCCACGCGGCGAGCGGTCCGGTTCCCGTTTTCCACCGTGGAGCGGTGGAAGCGGATGTGTGTTTTCCGCTGATCCCGTTCGGCAACCGGCTGCGCGGCAACGCCTTTGTCTTCGATGGAGGAACCCATCGTCTGCAACCGAACACGGCGAGCGACCCGCACTACATTCACGGCGACGCCTGGCTTGGCCATTGGCGGACCATCGCTCACGACCATCACGAGCTGACCATCGCCTACGATCATGCCGGCAAGGATGGACCCTACGCCTACCGCGCCGAGCAGCGTTTCGCCCTCTCCGACAACATGCTGTCCGTCAGCCTTTCGGTGACCAACCGCGCGCGCCGGAGCCTGCCCTACGGGCTCGGCCTGCATCCGTTCCTGCCGATGACGCCGGCCACCATCGTCGACTTCACCGCCGAGCGCTACTGGGAGCAGGACGCGGCTTTCCTGCCGCTGAAGAGCCATCCTGCGCGCGGCGGCATGGATTTTTCCGGCGGCCGCCGGCTGCCCGGGACCTGGATGAACACCGAGTTCGAAGGCTGGAACGGCGCGGCGACCATAATGTGGCCGGAGACCGGATCGCGTCTGCGGATCGAGGCCGATGCGCAATTCTCGCGCTGCATGATCTTCGTTTCGCATGCAGCCTTCGACGCGCTCTATCGCCATGACTGGTTCTGCTTCGAGCCGATGACCCACAGCGTCGACGCGCATCATCGAGCCGATCTCGGCGGACTGGTCGCGCTCGAGCCGGACGAGACGTTGGCCGGCTCGTGCCGGTTCATCGTGGAGTGACACGCGCCGGCTCCTCGACAAGCGAAGCGGTGGCGTTCATCTTAGCTCTGTCTAACGAATGTCTACAAACTTTATAGACATTTATTCCCGAGCAGGTCATACTGCCCATCCAAGTGCCTGACTTTTTCGCCATTCGTGTTCGTATGATCAGGAGATGACGATGACGCAGACATTTCCGGAGATCGTTCCAGATCCCACCACCGTCAGGCCGGTGTAGAAGACCAATCAACTCATCATGGGCGCGGGGGCGTTGGACGGCAGGCATTGCTGCCGCGATCGAGGAGGAGACCGATGACCACACGCCTGCTGCCCGCACTGCACGAGGGCCATGCCCCAATCCAGTTGCATGGCGCCTTCGACGAGGCTCTGGAAGCCTACCAGGCCTGGACTCCGGGCACGGACGAACCGCAAGTCGAGTTCGAAGGCCATTTGATCCCGATCAGCTCGGTCTTCGGCCGCATGCGGACTTGCACCGACATCCTGCCTTGGCGCATCGAGGCCGATGTCCTGGACACCGTCGGCGGCATGTTGCCCGCCGGCGGCGAAAGGTCGATCACCTATGCAGACGCCGCGCTCGTCCTTCGCGCCCTGTGCGTGGATCGCCTTCGCGACGACGGCGGTGTCCGATTTGCAGCAAGATGAAGCCTTTGCGTGCAGCGTGAGGCTGTCAACAACCTGACGCGCCTGCGGCGGCACAGGGGCTGCAAGACAAAGAAAGCGGGACCGGTCGTACCATACCGGCCCCGCTGCCTCTCATGGGTCTCAGCGCGCTGCCCAAGCCAGCCCACGGCGCAGGATGGTCCGCATCTGCGGCACCTCGAACTCCTTGGCCACATGCCCCAGCGACGAGTAGAACACGCGGCCCTTGCCGTGCCGGCGCTTCCAGACCACCGGCATGACGACGCCGTCGATCCAAGGGGCGTGCGCGCCCGTGAACGTGGTGGTCGCCAGCACCTCGTTCGACGGGTCGACATGCATGTAGTACTGCTCGGAGCGGTAGGGGAAATCGTCGATGCCGCTCATGATCGGATCGTCGCGGCGGACGATGTCGACCTGGTAGTCGATGATGTTGCCGGGATGGGCGACCCACTGGCCGCCGCACATGAATTGGTAATCGGTCGATTCGCGGAACGCATCGCCCATGCCGCCATGGTAACCGCCAAGACCGACGCCTCCCGCGATTGCGCTGACGAGGTTGGACTCCTCGGCCTTGCTCAGCTTGGACATGGTGTAGATTGGCACGATCAGGCTGAGGTCGGCGATTGCGGGATCGGCGAATGCCGCGATCGAGGTCTCGACGCGAACGGCAAATCCCTCTTCCTCCAGCATCGCCTTGACGGCGCGCGCGCCGAGTTCCGGCTCGTGGCCTTCCCAGCCGCCCCAAACGATCAGTGCCTGCCGCATCCTTCACTCCTGTCTTCGCAATTCGCCCGGGTGTCCCCGGATCCGGCCAATATGACCGCACAGTGATCCGCAGGCCACATGCGCACGGCAGAGCCCGCGGGTGAGCGACGACCATAGGCGCATTTGTCTTGCGGCCAAGTCCACGCTCTGATTCCATTTGCCGGAGCGATAGAACCTGATTCTTGAACTTTGGCGCGCTCGAATGTCGCGCCGACTGGAAGATTTTTCGTCGATCCAAGCGCCAGGTGCATTTCAAGGAGATACGGCGATGAACACCGCGACAAGGCCAGCAATCTCGGAAATGAGGCCGAAGATAACGGTCGTCGGTGTTGGCGGCGGCGGCGGAAACGCGATCAACAACATGATTGCCGAGAACCTGCAGGGCGCCGAGTTCATCGTCGCCAATACCGATGCGCAGGCGCTCACCATGTCCAAGGCACCGAGGCTGATCCAATTGGGAGCCCGTATCACCGAGGGCCTGGGCGCTGGTTCGCTGCCCGAAGTCGGCCGTGCAGCCGCTGAAGAATCGATCGACGAAATCATGGATCACCTTGCGGGAACGCATATGTGCTTTGTGACCGCGGGCATGGGAGGCGGAACCGGTACCGGCGCGGCTCCCGTCATCGCGAATGCCGCGCGCGCGGCCGGCATCCTGACGGTGGCGGTCGTCACCAAACCGTTCAGCTTCGAGGGCAAGCGACGGATGCAATCGGCCCAGGAAGGCATCGAGCGGCTTCGCGAGTGCGCCGATACGGTAATCGTCATCCCGAACCAGAACCTGTTCAGGGTCGCCGACGCCAAGACGACGTTCGCCGACGCCTTTGCCATGGCGGATCGGGTCCTTTACTCGGGCGTCGGCTGCATCACCGACCTCATCGTCAAGGAGGGCCTGATCAATCTCGACTTCGCCGATGTGAAGTCGGTGATGCGCGACATGGGCCGCGCAATGATGGGAACCGGGGAAGCTACCGGTGAAGGGCGGGCCAAGAACGCCGCGGAGGCGGCGATTGCAAACCCGCTGCTCGATGAAGCGTCCATGATCGGTGCCAGGGGCGTCCTTGTCTCGATTTCGGGCGGCACGGACATGACGCTGTTCGAGGTCGACGAGGCCGCCACCCGCATCCGCGAAGAGGTCGACGCTGATGCCGACATCATCGTCGGCGCCATATTCGACCGGGCGCTCGCCGGGAAATTCAGGGTCTCGGTCGTCGCAACGGGATTGCGACAGGGACCTGAGCAGCCGATGTAGCGGCTTCAATAACAAACGACTGTTTTTATTACCTTTTTTTGGCTGTCGCGACCGACTCTTGTCAAAACAGGCCTGTTGCCCGGCTCGCCCCAAGCGATACGTGCGGCGGCGTTTGCCGGAACAGGAAAGCCCTCTTCGAGTTGATACTCTGATCAACAGTCGGCGTTGCGGGATGCACCGCAGCGCAAACAGGAGAGGAAACTCCCATGGGTCTCGGCACAATTCTTATCATTCTACTGATTCTCATCTTGCTCGGCGGCTTCAGTGGCCTTGGCGGCGGACCGTTTTACGGCACCGGCTACTACGGCGGCGGCGGCCTTGGGCTGGTCTTGCTGATCGTCATCATCCTGGTTGTCCTCGGCCGCCTGTAGCGACGCCGGCAGACCTGGCATTGCCCGCTGATCGAGCAGCGATCGGCGGGCTTTTGTCTGTGGCGAACCGCCGTCGGATAGCGCGGAGGGAGCATTGGTCCGCAAACTCGACCTCAGAAGCGGCCGGCCGGTCTGGTTCGCCTATCGCGCGCCGCCGGTGCCCACAGGAAAGTTGACACGAGATATAAGGGCCGAGGTGCTGGTCGTCGGCATGGGCATCAGCGGCGCCATGATGGCGGACGCACTGGCGCGCGCGGGCCATGGCGTGGTCTGCATCGATCGGCGCGGCCCGCTTCTGGGATCGACCTCGGCGACGACGGCGCTGGTGCAATTTGAACTTGATCAACCGCTGATCAAACTTGCCGCGATCAAGGGCAAGATCGACGCCGTGCGCGCGTGGCGGCGCTCGCGCCTGGCCGTGGTCAATCTTCGCGGGCGGATTGCCGAACTCGGCATAACCTGCAACCTGGCACGCTTGCCGTCACTCTATCTTGCCGGCAATCTGCTCGCGCCGGCGCAGCTGCGCGACGAAAGCGATGCCCGCCGGCAGGCCGGGATCGCCGCGACCTATCTTACCCGCAGGGCTCTGTCGGACAGTTTCGGCATCGATCGCGCGGCTGCCATCCTCAGCCACGACAACATTGCGCTCGACCCGCGCAAGCTGACCGCCGGGCTCCTGCTCAGCGCGGTGGGGCGCAAGGCGCGCCTTTATGCCCCTGTGGAGGCGGACGAGATCAGGAGCGATCGCGACGAGGTCGTTGTCAAAACCGGCGGTGGTCCGACGATCACCGCGCGACATCTGGTGCTCGCCACCGGCTATGAGTTGACCGACATCATTCCGGCCACCGCGCACAGCATCGTTTCGACCTGGGCAATCGCCACAGCGCGCCAGCCAAAAGACATATGGCCAGGCGCCGCTTTGCTTTGGGAGGCGTCGGAGCCTTACCTTTACATCCGCACGACGGCGGATGACCGCGTCATCTGCGGCGGCGAGGACGAGGATTTCACCGACGAGGAGCATCGCGATGCGTTGATCGCCGAAAAGTCCAAGCGCCTGGCGGCAAAACTGGGCCGCTTGTTGCCGAAGCTGGACACCAGGCCGGAATTCTCGTGGACCGGCTCCTTCGGAACCACAACCTCCGGCCTGCCCTATATCGGCGCCCTGCCCCGCCACCCGCGCATTCACGCCGTGATGGGCTATGGCGGCAATGGCATCACCTTCTCGCAGATCGCTTCCGAGATGGTTTCATCGGCGATTGACGGCCTCGAGGACGTCGATACAGATCTGTTTGCATTCCCGGCGCACGGATAGACCCCATCGGACCGTCAGGAGATTATCCGGGGATGCGCGGCGTATGCCGTACGTCCTCTGCCGGGTCGGCATCGATGCGCGCCTTGTCCGGGTCGAAGGCGCCGTGACGGGCGATGGCCAAAGCGGCTGTTTCGGGCGTCTCATAGGCCCACATGAAATCATCGGCCGATCCGCCGACGGCATGGACGCGCCAGTAACTTGCCGTGCCCAAGGGCGAGCTTGTGGTGGTGTTCGTCTTCTCGAAAAGCTCGAAATAGATGTCTTCGAACGGTATGTAGAAGACCGGATCGCCTCCGTCTTCATGGAGCACCTTCGCCCGCTCGCTGGACGCCACCACGGCGTCCGAGAACCTGACTGTCACCGTGCCGTCAAAGGGCACGATGGCAAGGGCGGCGGCAGGATAGGTTGGACTGGCGACTGGGGTTTGCATTGTCGAACTCCTTGACCCGATGTGCGTTGGAAACGTCGCTCAGCCACGGCAGTTCCGGCTCGGCGCGCAATTGGCGCAAAACCTTTTCGTCCCACAGGCGTTGTTCCTTCTTCAGGCTAACAGACAGCCATCCACGTCGAGCAATGGAGGCTCAGAGGATGTATTTCATTGCCCTGGCGACGGACTATGACGGCACACTGGCGCACGATGGCATCGTCACCAAAAAGACGCTGTGGGCGCTCGAGCAGCTGAAGAAGACCGGCCGCAAACTGATCCTGGTGACGGGACGCGAATTGCCCGACCTCAAGCGGGTTTTTCCGGAACTCGCATTGTTCGACAAGGTCGTCGCCGAAAACGGAGCGCTGGTCTACACGCCCGCCAGCGAGGAGGAGCGCACGATATCGCCCTCGCCGTCGGCCGATCTCGTCGCCGGGCTGAAGAAGCGCGGCGTGAAGCCGCTTTCCGTCGGGCGCTCCATCGTCGCCACCTGGGAGCCTCACCAGGCCACGGTGCTCGACGTCATCAAGGAACTCGGGCTGGAACTGGAGATCATCTTCAACAAGGGCGCGGTGATGATCCTGCCGAGCGGCATCAACAAGGCGACCGGGCTCGCCGCCGCGCTGGGCGATCTTCGCCTGTCGCCGCGCAATGCGGTGGGGGTCGGCGACGCGGAAAACGATCATGCCTTCCTGCAGGCCTGTGGCTGCAGCGTTGCTGTCGACAATGCGCTGCCGGCGGTCAAGAACACCGCCGATCTCGTTACGCGCGGCGCACGCGGCAAGGGCGTGGAGGAACTGATCGGCAAATTGATCAAGCACGATCGCGGGCTCGTCAAAAGGCCCCGCGACGGCATCCTGCTTGGTACGTCCGGCGGCAAGGACGTCTATCTGTCGCCGACCGACACGGTCCTGATCGCCGGCAGTTCCGGCATCGGCAAATCCACGCTGGCCACCGCCCTGACCGAGCGCTTCGTCGAGACCGGCTATCAGTTCTGCATCTTCGACCCGGAAGGCGACTATGACGGCCTGCAAGGTGCGGTCAAGCTCGGCGACGGGTCGAGTGTGCCGACGAAGGAACAACTGCTCGACCTGATCGAGAAGCCGGACACCAATGTGGTGGTCAATGGGCTGGCGTTGCGGGTCAACGAACGGCCCGACTTCTTCGCCGACCTGCTGCCAGGCCTCGGCAGCTTCCGCTACCGCACGGCGAGGCCGCACTGGCTGGTCATCGACGAAGCCCATCATCTCCTGCCGAAACGCCGCGACGACACACGCGCCGTGCTGTCGCTGGAATTGCCGGGCACGGTGCTCATCACCGTCCATCCGGAAGCGATCTCGACCGATGCCTTGCGCCTAGTGACAGCGGTCATCGCGCTTGGCCCAAAGGCGAAGAGCGTCGTGCGGACATTCTGTCACGAGACCGGCGTTGAAGAGCCGGGCGCGATGTCGTCGCAAAAGGGTGACCGCGTGCTGCTCTGGCGGCCGCGCAATGGCAAGAAGCCGATGTCGGTCAAGGCGATCGAGCCGCGCCAGTCGCTCAAACGGCACAGCCGCAAATATGCCGAGGGGCAACTCGACGAGGCCGGCAGCTTCTATTTCAGGGGCCCGGACGATGCCATGAACCTCAGGGCGCACAATCTGATTATCTTCGCCCAGATGGCCGAGGGCATCGACGACAAGACCTGGGAGCATCATCTGCGCGCCGGCGACTACTCGGAATGGTTCCGCCATCAGATCAGGGACAAGGACCTCGCCCGCGAAACCGAGACCGCGGAGAAGGACAAGACGCTGTCGGCGCAGGAAAGCCGCAAGCGCGTGCTCGACGCGGTGCGCCGGCGCTACACGGCCCCCGCCACCGCTCCGGTACAGTAGCGCGGGGGCGCGACCGCCGAGTTGCCGCCAACGGTCATACACGGTCGACCAACGGAAAAAGAAAGCCGCCAGGAGGCTCAAGATGAAATCCCAACTCGTTGCCGAAAGTGCCGAACAAAGGACCTTCATTGTGGTCCTAGACATGGGTGAAGAGGCCTTCTCGGCACTGACGGCGTTTGCCGCCGATCACGATATCGGCAGCGCCTCGCTGACCGCCATCGGCGCCTTCGAAAGGGCGACCGTCGGATGGTTCGACTTTGAAAAGACCGAATACCGCAGGATTCCGGTGCTGGAACAGTGCGAAGTGCTGAGCGCAATCGGCGATATCGCCACGGGCGACGACGGCAAGCCGAGCCTCCATGTCCACGCCGTGCTCGGCCTGGCGGACGGCACGACGCGCGGCGGACATCTGCTCAACGGGCACGTGCGGCCGACGCTGGAGGTCACGCTGGTCGAAACGCCAGGCCACTTGCGGCGCAGGACACGCCC
>NZ_RZOS01001429.1:0-446 GCF_004022605.1 Mesorhizobium sp. M4B.F.Ca.ET.089.01.1.1 | reverse complement strand
GGTGAAGCGACGGCGGGCCATTTGGGCATTCCGGTGCAGCGGTTGAAATACACGGCGATCGTTGGTGTCTCGGCGGCGGTTGGTGCCTCCGTCGCCGTCAGCGGCGGCATCGGCTTCGTCGGCATCGTCGTGCCGCATCTGCTGCGCCTGCTGATCGGCCCGGACAACCGCTATCTGCTGCCGGCGTCGGCCTTGCTCGGCGGCTCGCTCTTGCTGCTGGCCGACGCGGTTGCCCGCACCATCGTCGCGCCCGCCGAACTGCCGATCGGCATCGTTACGGCGGTCGCCGGCGCGCCGTTCTTCCTGTGGATCCTGCTGCGCAAGCGCGGCGTGATCGACCTGTGAGGCTGGCATGATCGAAGCGCGCGATGTTTCGGTGGCGATCGGCGGCAAGCGTATCGTCACGCACGTCGATTTCGCGGCGCGGCCGGGCGAGATCGCGGCCA
>NZ_RZOS01001428.1:0-447 GCF_004022605.1 Mesorhizobium sp. M4B.F.Ca.ET.089.01.1.1 | reverse complement strand
TGTCCATCCTGTGCGGAATTCTGCGCATCAATGCAATCCGACGGCGCAATGGGCACCGGGTAGTCACGACCTCAGCGGAGATCTCATCAAGACAGGATGTCACGCAGCATCGATCGCAGCAGCGTCGCGGCATCAGCGTCGGACGCGATGACCCCCATATGATCATCTTCCCCGTGACTACTCGGACAGCCATCTCGGTCCTAGATGACGCCGATATACAAACTGCATTTGACGGGAGGCGCTAGGCGATTGATTTTGATGGAGGTGCTAAGCGCAAGCATACGGCGCGGAAATTGAGTTCACGCACCGGCGGCTAGGAAATCCATGGTGAACCACACGGAAGGGACTAATCTGGCGATAGCAGCGGCATGCGGTCGCGTTGGATTTAATTCCGTCAACGATAGGCCACGACCCAGCAGCATGGGGGTTGAGGAATTCGCTACATGC
>NZ_RZOS01001427.1:0-447 GCF_004022605.1 Mesorhizobium sp. M4B.F.Ca.ET.089.01.1.1 | reverse complement strand
TGGCGCAGATGTGCGGCGGTCTCATCCCGTCCGAAGGATTCCAGCTCAAGCGACAACGCGCTTGGCGGTGGGTCCAGTTTGTCCTGGCGATGCGACCTGCAGAGCGCAACGATACGCACGCCGTCCGGTATCTGTTCTCTTAGCAAATCACGGATGAATGCCCGCGCCTCGCCAATTTCCTCCGCCGCCATCTGCGCATTGTCCGCAGCATCGATGATAATGCACAGCAAGGCTCGCGGGTTCTTGGCGCGAAGAAGGCTAACGGCTTGTTCGAGCCGAAAGATAAATTTTTTAAGATAGTCGACAGATCCCGCGTGCGAGGTCGGAATCAGCAAGTGACATAAGGTCTTGCCGGCGAGCTCGTTGACGATCTGGACGAGCGCATCCTTATGGCGATGACGGTACCCGGTTGCGCTGCGATACTGGCCGTTTCCAAAGCAATCATAG
>NZ_RZOS01001426.1:0-448 GCF_004022605.1 Mesorhizobium sp. M4B.F.Ca.ET.089.01.1.1 | reverse complement strand
CCCCCTCTACGCCGGCATACATAATGACTGTGAACGCGATCAGCAGACTTGAAACGGCAGCGATCGTCGGCGTGATCTCTTCCCGAATTCCCGACCACATCTTGATCGGCAAGGTGGTGGTGTCCGGCCCGCTCACGAAAAGTGACAGCACCAACTCGTCGAAGGAATGCAGGAAGGCAAAGAATCCGGCGACGATTAACGCGGGACGCATGAGCGGGAGTACGATTTTCCAAATCGTGACCATCCGCGAAGCCCCCAAACTCGCGGCGGCGTGCTCTAGGCGGACGTTCAGGGCCTGTAGGCTTGCGGCGACAATCAGCACGACTAAGGGAACGGCGCCGATCGTATGTGCGATCACCAGAGCGAGATTCGTGTTGACGAGCTGCAACCGTGCAAACAGGAAGTAGAGGGCAACCGCACTGACGATTACCGGCACGATCATCGGTGC
>NZ_RZOS01001425.1:0-448 GCF_004022605.1 Mesorhizobium sp. M4B.F.Ca.ET.089.01.1.1 | reverse complement strand
GGGTTGGCGTCGGGAGTTGAGGGTGCAGAAGCGCGCAACGGTTCGGTTTGAGACGGCGCCGGGACATCAGATGCAGATCGACTTTGGCGACACGCGGGCGTGGATCGGCGGCGAGCGTGTTCGGGTGCACCTGTTTGTGGCAACGCTGGGTTACTCGCGTCGGCTGCATATCCGTCCCTCGCTTCGGGAGCGCCAGGCGGACTGGTTGGAGGGGATGGAAGGAGCCTTCCTTCGCTTCGGCGGGGTTCCAACGGAAGTGCTGTTCGATAATCCGAAGGCGCTGGTCGAACATCACGATGCGGCGACGCGGGAGGTGCGCTTCAATGTGCGGCTGCACGCCTTTGCCCGCTACTGGGGATTTACGCCACGGGCTTGTGCGCCCTACCGGGCGCGTACGAAGGGAAAGGACGAACGCGGGGTCGGCTACGTCAAGCACAATGCGATTGCC
>NZ_RZOS01001424.1:0-448 GCF_004022605.1 Mesorhizobium sp. M4B.F.Ca.ET.089.01.1.1 | reverse complement strand
CTGCGGGGGAGGGTGGAGAAGGGCAAGGCCGGCGGCGGGCTGTGCTACGGCTACCATGTGGTGAAGAAACTGGATGCCGTAGGCGAGCCCATTCGCGGTGACCGCTAGATCGTGCCGGAGGAGGCGACCATCGTGCGCCGCATCTTTCGCGAGTTTGCCAGCGGCAAGAGCCCGAAGGCTATCGCCGTCGACCTCAACAAGGAGGGCATTCCCGGCCCGCTCGGTCGGCACTGGGGCGATACCAGCGTGCGCGGGCATGTCATCCGGGGTACCGGCGTCATCAACAATGAGCTCTATACCGGTGTGCTGGTTTGGAACCGCCTGCACTTCGTCAAGGATCCCGCCACCGGCAAGCGCGTCTCCCGGGCAAATTCGCCAGCAAAATGGATCCGGACCGAGGTGCGGCATCTCAGGATCGTCGAGGACGAGCTTTGGCATGCCGTGAAGG
>NZ_RZOS01001423.1:0-448 GCF_004022605.1 Mesorhizobium sp. M4B.F.Ca.ET.089.01.1.1 | reverse complement strand
GGTGGAGAGCTATGGCTCCGCTAGGTGCGCCCCCTAATCATGATACGGCGACGTATCGCGGCCCATCCGATAACGGTCGATGGTGGCAATTCGCCTCAGCCGATGACGGAAACCCGGTGAACGGATGCTCACAGGCCCCCACGCGATCGTCTATTTCCTAAGATCTGCGATTGAGGTCGAGGTGTTGCCGCCGTTTCAGCGGGTAAGATGCGTTAGACGACTTCCGGTACCTTTCCGGTCAGCGAATTAAGGAAGGCAACGAGCCGCATTGGACAGGTCGTGCCATTCCGGTTCGGGGGAAGTATGGCGCGGCTCAGCATGGCGACACGGTCGGAACTGAAGCGGCGATCGTGGAGCGTTATCGCGGCGTTGACAAGCGGCGCATTCTGAATGAGTTCGGGGCGGTAATCGGCTATTATCGCAAGCGCGCGCGATCCGTCTTATGAAC
>NZ_RZOS01001422.1:0-448 GCF_004022605.1 Mesorhizobium sp. M4B.F.Ca.ET.089.01.1.1 | reverse complement strand
GCCTCGGCCGCTTCTACGATGACGCGCTGGCGCCATCGGGCCTGAAGGGCACGCAGTTCGGCCTGCTCTTTCAGATCCATGTCAGCAGCGAGCCGGCGATGGGCACCATCGCCGAGGCGCTGATCATGGACCTCTCGGCGCTCGGGCACACGCTGAAGCCGCTGATCCGCGACGGCTATGTCGAGACTTTCGCCGACAAGGACGACCGCCGCGTCAAGCGCGTGCGGCTGACGCCGCAGGGCAATGTCAAACTCGACGAGGCGATCAGGCTGTGGAGCGCGGCGCAGCAGCAGTTCGAGGACAAGGTCGGCGCCGAGCAGGCGGCGAAGCTGCGCGCGGCTCTGGACGCGGTGGCTGATCTCGATCTGGAAATGCCGGCGGCCGCTTCTTCGCGCTGAAGAAGCGGCCGCCAATCCAGATCAGGATGACGTTTCGTTGAATCGTCGTC
>NZ_RZOS01001421.1:0-449 GCF_004022605.1 Mesorhizobium sp. M4B.F.Ca.ET.089.01.1.1 | reverse complement strand
CCTGCCGAATGGGCGACGGCGACGACGCGGTCGTCGACAAGGACGCAAAAGTGCACGGCATTGAAGGTCTCAGAGTTGTTGATGCCTCGATCATGCCCGAGATCGTCAGCGGTAATCTCAATGCCCCGGTTATCATGATGGCGGAAAAGGTCGCGGACGCCATCCGAGGCCGCGTCGCTTTGCCTGCGGATCTACAGCCGTATCACACCGCTTGAAGACAGTCAGGGATGCAATGTCGAGGACGCTTGATATCTATCGTGAAAACGATTACATAAATCAAAACTCGTGTGGCGAAATATTGCAGCAGAAAAATTTCAATGAAAGAGAGTGTATAGGCGAATTAATATTTGAAACGTCAGCTGACGCCATCGTTTCTGGCCAAGGTATTCGTTGAAAACTCGAACAAATCCGATCTCGAAAAGGAGCATGGACGTGAGTGAACTAAAAGG
>NZ_RZOS01001420.1:0-449 GCF_004022605.1 Mesorhizobium sp. M4B.F.Ca.ET.089.01.1.1 | reverse complement strand
GCCCAGCACCGAGCGGATCTGCGGCGGCAGCGCGCTCGACACCGCATCGGCATTCATCTTCAGCTTCATCGCCAGGTCGGTGAGCGAAACCGTGGCCGTCAGCGAGGCATTCAGCGCATCGCTGCGCAATGTGCCCTCGTCGAGGGAAATCTCCTGCTTGCTGATCTTGCCGGCGAGATCGGCGACGAGCTTGCCGGTCACCAGCGGCTCCAGTGTCGCCACGTCGGTCTTGAGGCCGCCGGCCGCGAGCTTGATGGATATCGGGCCGCTGCGGTCCTCTATGTCGAAGCCGTCGGAATGGATCGCGGCGGTGAGATCGTTGAGCTGCGTGCCGCCCGCCGCCACCGACACCAGGGACGCGCCGATATCGACCATCGGCGCCTTGCCGTCGCCGAAGGCGCGGACGGTGGCGTTCCTGACCGCCACCGTGACCGGCTGCGCCTTGGTGC
>NZ_RZOS01000141.1:0-12938 GCF_004022605.1 Mesorhizobium sp. M4B.F.Ca.ET.089.01.1.1 | reverse complement strand
TGACCAAGGTCACGCCGACGATCGAACTGCCGCTGTCGGCGCTGCTCGAGAAGGACGGGGCCGCCAAGGTCTGGATCGTCGACCCGAAGACGTCGAGCGTCAGCGCGCGCGAGATCAAGGTGGCCGCCAAGGGCGCCGCCACCTTCACGGTCAGCGAAGGGCTCGAGGCCGGCATGCGCGTCGTCACCGCCGGCGCCCACAGTCTCGCCGAAGGACAGCAGGTCAAGCTACAAGAAGGGGGAGCCATATGAAGGGCTTCAACCTCTCCGACTGGGCGCTCAACCATCGCTCGCTGGTGTGGTACTTCATGCTGGTCTTCGTCGCGGCCGGCGTGTCCGCCTATCTGAACCTCGGCCGCGAGGAAGACCCCGCCTTCACCATCAAGACCATGCTGATCCAGGCCAACTGGCCCGGCGCCTCCGTCAACGAGACGGTAACGCAGGTGACGGATCGCATCGAGAAGAAGCTCGAGGAGCTCGACAGCCTCGACTATACCAAATCCGTCACCACCGCCGGCAAGACCGTCATCTTCGTCAACCTGAAGGACACCACCAAGGCGCGCGATGTCGTGCCGACGTGGATCCAGGTGCGCAACATGGTCAACGACATCTGGCCGCAATTCCCGCAAGGCGTGGTCGGGCCGTTCTTCAACGACCGTTTCGGCGACGTTTTCGGCAACATCTACGCCTTCACCGCCGACGGGCTGACGCCGCGCCAGCTGCGCGATTATGTCGAGGATGTCCGCACCAAGATCCTGACCGTGCCGAACGCCGGCAAGGTCGACCTTGTCGGCGCCCAGGACGAGGCGATCTACCTCGAATTCTCGAGCCGCCAGATCGCGGCGCTCGGCCTCAACCAGCAGGCGATCGTGGCCAGCCTGCAGGCGCAGAACGCCATCACGCCGTCCGGCGTCATCCAGTCCGGACCGGAGCGCATCAGCGTGCGCGTCGGCGGCCAGTTCACCTCGGAAGAGAGCCTGCGCGCCATCAACCTGCGCGTCAACGACCGCTTCTTCCGGCTGAGCGACGTGGCGACGATCAGGCGCGGCTATGTCGACCCGCCGACGTCGCTCTTCCGCTTCAACGGCCAGGACGCCATCGCGCTCGCCATCGGCATGAAGCCCAACGCCAATCTGCTGCAATTCGGCGAGGCCCTGCACGAGGAGATGAACAAGGTGCTGGCCGACCTGCCGGTCGGCGTCGGCGTGCATCTGGTCGCTGACCAGCCGGTGATCGTCGAGGAAGCGGTGTCGGGCTTCACCCGCGCCCTGTTCGAGGCGGTGGCCATCGTGCTTGCGGTGTCGTTCATCAGCCTCGGTATGCGCGCCGGCTTCGTCGTGGCGCTGTCGATCCCGCTGGTGCTCGCCATCACCTTCACCGTCATGGCCTATCTCGGCATCTCGCTGCAGCGCATCTCGCTGGGCGCACTGATCATCGCGCTCGGCCTGCTGGTCGACGACGCCATGATCGCGGTCGAGATGATGGTGGCGCGGCTGGAGGTCGGCGACAACCTGCGCAAGGCGGCGACCTACGTCTACACCTCGACCGCTTTTCCGATGCTGACCGGCACGCTGGTGACGGTCGCCGGCTTCATCCCGATCGGCCTCAACAACAGCGCCGCCGGCGAATACACCTTCACGCTGTTCGTCGTCATCGCCGTGTCGCTGCTGGTGTCATGGATCGTGGCGGTGCTGTTCGCGCCGCTGCTCGGCGTCACCATCCTGCCGGCGACGATGAAGGCCAAGCATCATGACCAGCCCGGGCGCTTCACCTCGATGTTCCGGCGCGTGCTCGTCCTTTCGGTGCGCCGGCATTGGCTGACCATCATCGCGACGGTGCTGCTGTTCGCCGCCTCCATCGCCGGCTTCGGCCTCGTCCAGCAGCAGTTCTTCCCGCCGTCCGACCGGCCGGAGCTGATCGTCGACTGGAACCTGCCGCAGAATTCGTCGATCACCGAGACGCGCGACCAGATGGAGCGCTTCGAAGGGCGCGCGCTGGTCGGCAATCCCGACATCGACCATTTCTCATCCTATATCGGCCAGGGCGCGGTGCGCTTCCTGCTGGCCTATGACGTGCAGCCGGCCAATCCCTATTTCGGCCAGACGGTCATCGTCACCAAGAGCATCGAGGCGCGCAACCGGGTCAAGCCGGCGCTGGAAAAGCTGCTGCGCGAGGAGTTCGTCGGCACCGATGCCTTCGTCAAGCCGCTCGAGCTCGGGCCACCGGTCGGGCGTCCGGTGCAGTACCGTGTCGGCGGTCCCGACATCCAGACGGTGCGCGACCTGGCGCAGGAGTTCGCCGGCATCATTTCCGCCAACCCGCAGCTGGCGGCGCCCACTTTCGACTGGAACGAGCCGCAGCGTATGCTGAGGGTCGACGTGCTGCAGGACAAGGCGCGCCAGCTCGGCATCACCTCCTCCGACATCGCCAGCGCGCTGAACAGCACGGTCGGCGGCGCCACCATCACCCAGTTGCGCGACGCCACCTATCTGATCGATGTCGTGACGCGCTCGCGCGAGGCCGATCGCGGCTCGGTCGCAACACTGCAGAACATGCAATTGCCGACCGGGACCGGCGATGCCATCCCGCTCGCCGCGGTGGCCAACATCCGCTACGAGCTCGAGCAGCCGACCGTGTGGCGGCGTGACCGGATTCCGACCATCACCGTGCGCGCCGGCCTGGTCGGCGACGTGCTGCCGGCCACAGTCGTCGACGAGCTGAAGCCGTCGGTCGACGCGTTCATCGCCAAGCTGCCGCCGGGCTATTCGGTCGAGACCGCGGGCTCTGTCGAGGAAAGCGCCAAGAGCCAGGGGCCGATCGCGGCCGTCGTGCCGTTGATGCTGTTCGTCATGGCGACCATCCTGATGGTGCAATTGCAAAGCTTCCAACGCCTGTTCCTGGTCGTGGCGGTGGCGCCGCTTGGCCTGATCGGCGTGGTGGCGGCGCTGGTGCCGAGCGGCGCGCCGCTCGGCTTCGTCGCCATCCTCGGCGTGCTGGCGCTGATCGGCATCCTGATCCGCAACTCGGTGATCCTGATCGTGCAGATCGAGGGCCTGGTCGCCGAAGGCAAGGACCGCTGGGCGGCCGTCATCGAGGCGACCGAGCACCGCATGCGGCCGATCGCGCTGACGGCAGCGGCGGCCAGCCTGGCGCTGATCCCGATCGCGCGCGAGGTGTTCTGGGGACCGATGGCCTATGCCATGATGGGCGGCATCATCGCCGGGACGGCGATCACGCTGCTGTTCCTGCCGGCGCTTTACGTGACGTGGTTCCGCATCAAGGAGCCGAAAGACCGGCGGCAAGACGGCGTGCATAGCGAGACGGTGTCAGAGAGTGGTGCGGCGCATTTGTGATTCAAGTTGCGCGGCACAGAAAGCTACGCCCTCACAAACCCCTCACTCGCCCTCAGCAGGTTGCGCGTATAGTCCTCGCTGACCCGGTGGCCGATCAACTGGCTCGCGGTCAGCGTCTCCACCGCCTCGCCGCTCTGCATCACCATCAGCCGCTCGCACATATGGGTGATGATGGCGAGGTCGTGGCTGACCATCAGGAAGGTCAGCTTACGCCGCCGCCGCACCTCCTCGAGCAGGTTCAGCACCTCCGCCTGCACCGAGGCGTCGAGCGCCGAGGTCGGCTCGTCGAGCAGCAGGATCGAGGGTTCGAGGATCAGCGCGCGGGCGATGGCGACGCGCTGGCGCTGGCCGCCGGAGAGCTGGTGCGCGTAGCGGAAGCGAAAACCATTGCCGAGACCGACCTCGTCCAGCGCGCGTTCGATGCGCTTCTCGCCGTCGGCAAAGCCGTGGATGGCAAGCGGCTCCTGCAGCAGGCGGTCGACCGTCTGGCGCGGATGCAGCGAGCCGTAGGGGTCCTGGAAGACCATCTGCACCTCGCGGTAGAAGCCCTTGTCGCGTTTCTTGCCCAGGGTCTTGCCGTTGACGGTGATGCTGCCGGAGGCGATCGGCGCCAGGCCCGCGATTGCCCTCAGAAGCGTCGATTTGCCGGAGCCGCTTTCGCCGACCAGCCCGTAGGACTCGCCTTCCCTGACCTCGAGGCTGACGCCCTTAAGCGCGCGAAAGCGATCGAAGATCACTTCCACTCCGTCGACGGAAAGCGCCGCGGTCATGCAGCCCACTCCGGCTTGCGGTCGAGCACCGGCAGCGGATGGCGCTCGAAGCCGATCCTCGGCATGCAGTTGAGCAGGCCGCGCGTATAGGGATGCCGGGCGTCGCGCAGCTCGGAAGCCTTGAGCTGCTCGACCACCTTGCCGGCATACATGACGATCACCCGGTCGCAGAAGGACGAGACCAGGCGCAGATCATGCGAGATGAAGATCAGGCCCATGCCGCGCTCGGCGACCAGCCTGTCGAGGATGTTCAGCACGTCGAGCTGCACTGTGACGTCGAGCGCCGAGGTCGGCTCGTCGGCGATCATCAACTCCGGCCCGGCAATCAGCATCATGGCGATCATGGCGCGCTGGCCCATGCCGCCCGACACCTCGTGCGGGTGGAGGTCGAAGACGCGCTTGGGATCGCGGATCTGCACCGCCTCCAGCATGGCCAGCGCCCGCTCGCGCGCTTCGGCCCTGGAGACGCGCTCATGCGTGCGCAGCGTCTCGACGATCTGGCGGCCGATGCTCATCACCGGGTCGAGCGAATATTTCGGATCCTGCAGGATCATGGCGATGCGGTTGCCGCGTAGCGCCCGGCGCTGGCGCGACGGTATGGAGAGCAGGTCGATGCCGTCAAAGCTGAGCTTCTTGGCCGAGACCTCGGCCTGCGGCGCGGTCAGTCCCATGATGGCGCGGCCGGTCTGCGATTTGCCGGAACCGCTCTCGCCGACGATGCCCAGCCGCTCGCGGCCGAGCGAGAAGGTGACGCCGCGCACCGCCTGGACCAGGCCGGTGCGGGTCGGGAAGGTGACCCGCAAATCGTCGACGTCGAGGAGTGGCCCCTTTGACTGCGCGCTCATTGGTCGCCGCTCCTCGGATCGAGCGCGTCGCGCAGGCCGTCGCCGAGCAGGTTGAAGCCGAGGCTGACAATGAGGATGGCGGCACCCGGTGCGGCGGCCACCCACCACTGGTCGAGGATGAAGCGCCGGCCGGACGCGATCATCGCGCCCCATTCGGGCAGCGGCGGCTGCGCGCCGAGGCCGAGGAAGCCGAGACCGGCGGCGGTCAGGATGATGCCGGCCATGTCGAGCGTCACCCGGATGATCAGCGAGGAGATGCAGAGCGGCATGATATGGCGCAGCACGATGCGGAACGGCGAGGCGCCCATCAGTTGCACCGCCTTGATGAAATCCGAATTGCGCACCGTCAGCGTCTCGGCGCGCGCGATGCGGGCGTAAGGCGGCCAGGAGGTGATGGCGATCGCCAGCACGGCGTTCTCGATGCCGGGGCCAAGCGCGGCGACGAAGGCCAGCGCCAGCACCAGTTTCGGGAAGGCGAGGAAGATGTCGGTGATGCGCATCAGGACGGCGTCGGTCCAGCCGCCGGCGTAGCCGGCGACCGTGCCGACCAGAAGGCCGATCGGCGCGGCGATGATGGCGACGAGGATCACCACATAGAGTGTCCAGCGCGAGCCGTAGACGATGCGGGAGTAGATATCGCGACCGAGGTCGTCGGTGCCGAACCAGTGCGCGGCGCCGGGCGGCAGCAGGCGCGCATTCTTGAGGTCGCCGACGGTCGGCGAATAGGGCGCCAGCACGTCGGCGAAGGCGGCGAGCACCAGCAGGGCGATGATGATCAGCAGGCCGAGAACCGCCAGCCGGTTGGCGGAGAAGCGCCGCCACGCCACATAGGCGCGGCCGAGCCTTGCCTGCATGCGCGAGGCCGGCCGCTCGCTGAGCAGCCATTCGCGACGGCTCTGGATGATCTCGGCGCTCATGCAGTCTTGGTCCTCGGATCGAGCACGCGGTAGAGCAGGTCGGAAAGAAGATTGATGCCGATGAAGACCGAGCCGATGATGATGGTGCCGCCGAGCACCGCATTCATGTCGGCGTTCTGCAGCGAATTGGTGATGTAGAGGCCGATGCCCGGCCAGGAGAACACGGTCTCGGTCAGCACCGAGCCTTCGAGCAGGCTGGCATAGGAAAGCGCGATCACCGTCACCATCGGAACCGCTGCGTTGCGCAGCGCGTGGCCCCAGATAATGCGCGTTTCCGACAGGCCCTTGGCGCGCGCCGCGACGATATATTCCTGCGCCAGTTCGTTCAGCATGAAGGAGCGGGTCATGCGGCTGATATAGGCGAGCGCGAAATAGCCGAGCAGCGAGGCCGGCAGGATGATGTGGCGGAAGGCGTCGTAGAAGACATCCCATTGCCCCTGCATCGCCGCGTCGAGGAGGTAGAAGCCGCTGATCGGCGTGAAGGTGTATTCGTAGACGACGTCGAGCCGCGCTGGAAAGGCCACCCATTGCAGCTTGGCGTAGAACAGGACGAGGCCGAGCAGTCCCAGCCAGAAGATCGGCACGGAATAGCCGATCAGTCCGATAATGCGCACGATCTGGTCGATGAGACTGCCCCGCTTCACCGCGGCCAGTACGCCGAGCGGCACGCCGATGACGGCGCCGATGATCGTGCCCAGCGTCGCCAGTTCGATGGTCGCCGGGAAGACGCGGCGAATGTCGGACATCACCGGATTTGTGGTCAGCACCGATGTGCCGAAATCGCCGCTGAGGGCGCTTTTGACATAGATGAAGAACTGCTCGATCAACGGCAAATCGAGGCCCATCTCGCGACGCGTGCGCTCGACGACGGCGGTGGGAGCCCGGTCGCCGAGCACGGCCAGAACCGGATCGATCGGAATGACGCGGCCGATAAAGAAGGTAACCGCAAGAAGACCGAGATAGGTCGTCACCGCGATGACCAGGAAACGGCCGATCGACGACAGAATGGCCACGGCAGGGGCGCTGCCGCGCCCTGCCGCCGCCCGGTTTTCAGCCGCGCTCACGCGCGCCGTCCGCCGAAGCTATTCCTTCGAGACCACCCCGACGAAATTGGTGTCGAAACTCGGGCCGAGCGCGAAGCCCTTGAGGTTCTTGCGCAGGCCGGCCACTTCCAGTTGCTGGTGGATGACGACGAAGGGGCTGGTGTCGAGGATCTTCTTCTGCAGGTCCTCGTAGAGCGCGGCACGCTTGGCGGAATCCTTCTCAAGCAAGGCCGCCTCGGTCTGCTTGGTCAGGTCCGGAATGTCCCAGGCGTTGCGCCAGGCCAGCGTCTTGATTTTGGCGGAGTCGGAGTTGTCCGGGTTCGACGCAAAGGTCTGGGCGTTGGAGTTCGGATCGAAATAGTCCTGGCCCCAGTTGCCGATGTAGATGTCGTGGTTGCGGGCGCGGTACTTGGTCAGCGTCTGCTTGCCGTCGCCGGGGATGATCTCCAGCTTGATGCCGGCCTGGCCGAGCGTCTGCTGGATCGATTCCGCCATGCCGGTGGTCGGCTGGCCGACGCGCACATCCATGGTCACGCTGAAGCCGTCAGGCAGACCGGCCTTGGCCAGCAGTTCCTTGGCCTTGGCGACGTCGAACTTGTACGGATTCGCATCAATGGCGCCGAGGTCGCCCTTGGGCAGGAAGGACTGGTGGATCTCGCCGATGCCCTTGAGGATGGTCGAGCTCAGCGCATCATAGTCGACCAGGTATTTGAACGCCTGGCGGACTTCGGGCTTGGCGAGGTTCGGGTTCTTCTGGTTGAGGCTGATATAATAGACCGTGCCCTTGGGCGCGCTGGTGGTGGTGAGATCGGCGTTCTTGGCGATGGCGTCGAGGTCGTTCGGCTCGAGGTTGCGGGCGACGTCGATGTCGCCGGCCTCCAACGCGAGGCGCTGCGCCGAGCTTTCCTTCATGTTGCGATAGATAACGCGGGCGAGCTTGGCCTTCTCGCCATTGTAGTTGTCGTTGCGCTCCAGAACGACGGCCTCATTGGCGCGCCATTCGCGCAGTGTGAATTGGCCGGAGCCGGCATAGCCGGTCTTCAGCCAGGCATTGCCGAAATCATTGTCCCATTTGTAGTCGGCGCTCGGCGTGACCGCCGCGACATGTTCCTTGACCAGCTTGGCATCGACCACCGACGCGACCGTGGCGGACAGGCAGTTCAGGACGAAGCTCGGCGCATAGGCCTTGTCGACGACGAACTGGAATGTGGTGTCGTCGACGGCCTTGGCCTTCTCGGCGACATTGTCGCCGCTGATGCCGAACTGGTTGATGATGAAGGCCGGGCTCTTGTCCAGCTTAATGGCGCGCTCGAAGGAATAGGCGACGTCGGCAGCAGTGATCGGGTTGCCGGAGGCGAACTTCATGCCGGGCTTGAGTTTGAAGGTATAGGTCAGGCCGTCGTCCGAGACGCTCCAGCTCTCGGCCAGATCGCCCTTGACCTTGGAGGTGTCGCTGAGGTCGAGGCGGACCAGCAGGTCGTAGGTGTTGCCGGTGACCTCGGCGGTCGACAGTTCGAACGCCTCGCCCGGATCCATGGAGATGATGTCGTCGATGGCGAAGCCCTCGACCAGCGTGTCGGCCGGCGTGACCGCGAAGGCGGGTGCTGCGAGCAGAGCGGACAACGCCGCGCCCGCAAGCAAGGCACGAGAGCGAAGAGCAAACTTTTCCAGCATCATGGTGGTCGTTCCCTGTTTTGTTGATTTGTCGACCTGAGTTCCCGGCTCAGGATTGCAGAATTCTTTTCGAGGTCGCGCGCGTATCGAGCCGCTTACCGTCGTGTTTTTTGTCCAGTTGGTCAACACCATATCCGGCGGCCCCGAAGCCGGCAACGCGCATTTGCTAGGCAACGTATTGGACCAGAACGAGCCATTGCGAGGCGAGGCATGGGCCAGCCAATGGGCGCCGCCGATCGAGGACAATTTGCTATTTTTCGCCGTTACTTCAGCGCGGCGACCAGGGCGGCGTCGGGGAAGCAGGTGGCGGCGCGACCGTTCTTTGCCTGCCAGTCGCCGATCGAGCGGCGCGTCTTGAAGCCCGGCAGGCCATCGGCGCTGCCGACGTCGTAGCCCTTGGCCTCCAGCGCCCGCTGCAGGGCGGCGATGTCGGAGCGGTGGAGGTCGCCGACCGGCCCCCAGTTTGCGGTAAAGGTGGCATCTCCCCTGGCGATGCGGTCGGCGGCATGGCCGATGAACAGCGCGTAGAGGTCGCTGGTGTTGTATTGCTTGAGCACATAGAAATTCGGCGTGACAATGAAAGCCGGTCCGCTGCGGCCGGCCGGCATCAGAAGAAAGCCCTCGGCCTTGAGCTCGCTTGCCTGGAACGCCTTGTTGTCGGCGCGCCTGATGCCCATCGCCACCCAGTCGGCAATCTTCTTGCCCTGGTCGGGTCCTTCGAGCGAGCAGGATACTTTGGCAGGCACGATCACCTCGGTTCCCCAGCCGCGACCCCTCACCCAGCCATAGTGGACGAGATAGTTGGCGATCGAGGCCAGCACATCCGGCGTCGAATTCCAGATGTCGGGCCGGCCGTCGCCGTCGAAGTCGACGGCATGCTTGAGGAAGGAGGTCGGCATGAATTGCGGCTGGCCGAGCGCGCCCGCCCAGGACGATTTCATCGCGTTGACCGGCGCCAGCCCACGCTCGACGATCTCCAGCGCCGCCAGCACCTCGGTGCGGAAGAAATCCTTCTTGGTCGACATGAAGGCCTTGGTGCCCAGCACCTCGAAGGCGTCATAGGGCATCTTGGCCGCGCCGAAGCCGGTCTCGCGGCCCCAGATCGCCAGAAGCACCTCGCCCGGCACGCCGTAGCGTTTCTCGATCAGCCCCAGCACCCTCGCATTGGCGCTATCGCGGGTCCGTCCGCCGGCGGTGACGGCGCGAACGGTCTTCTCGGCGAAATAGGCGCCGGGCGGCCCGAACTCGGCCTGGTGCTGCTTCTCGGGCGTCGTCGGCTTCTCGCCGGGCATGACGAGGTCGGGCAGCTTCAGGTTCGGCTTCACGCCGATGAAGGCCTCGTCGAAGGTTTTCCTGGAGATGCCCTTGGCCTTGGCTTCCGGCCAGAGGTCGCTCTGCAGCCAGGAGCGAAACTGGTCGTCGACGGACGCGGCGGAGGCGGGCAGGGTGAGGAGGAAAATGAACAGAGCCGCGAAGAGGGAAAGCGCAGCCAGTTTTGAATGTTTGCGTTCTGTCGCGCCCCCCTCTGTCCTGCCGGACATCTCCCCCACTTGGGGGGAGATTGGCCGTCGCCTTGGCTTTCGCCAATCGCCGACGCTGAAGGAAGAACGCCGCGAGCGAAGCTGCCACTCTCCCCCCTTGTGGGGGAGATGTCCGGCAAGACAGAGGGGGGCGCGAAGGAATGCTGTCATTTCCAGGCTACCTCCTCGTTGAAGCCCTCAAAACGCTGTTCTTGACCGCAGCGCGGCGGCCAGTGTGCCTTCGTCGAGATAGTCGAGTTCGCCGCCGACCGGAACGCCGTGCGCGAGCCTTGTCACTTTGACCTCGAAGCCGGAGAGCTGGTCCGTCAGGTAGTGCGCCGTGGTCTGGCCTTCGACCGTGGCGTTGACAGCGAGGATCACCTCCTTGACCTCGCCGCCGGCGACCCGGTCGACCAGCGAGCGGATGTTGAGCTGATCGGGACCGATGCCGTCGAGCGGCGACAGCGTGCCGCCGAGCACGTGGTAGCGCACATTCATCGCCGCCGCGCGCTCCAGCGCCCAGAGGTCCGAGACGTCCTCGACGACGATCAGCGTGCCGGCATCGCGGCGCGGATCGGTGCAGATCATGCAGGGGTCGGAGGTGTCGACATTGCCGCAGGTCGAGCAGATGCGCACCTTGTCGACCGCCTCGCCCATGGCGGCGGCGAGCGGCTCAAGCAGCTGCTCCTTCTTCTTGATCAGATGGAGCGCGGCGCGCCTGGCCGAACGCGGCCCCAACCCCGGCACCTTGGCCAGGAGCTGGATCAGGCGTTCGATCTCTGGACCGGCGATTCGTTTCGACATCGCACTGATCTAGGATTTTTCAGAGCGGTTTGGAACATGCACCAGCGGGAATGATCCGCCATGCTGCCAGGCGGACCATCGATTGCCGGTCAGATCAGTAGGCTTCGAGCGGCCGGCTCTGGCTGACGATCATCGCGCCGATGGCATCGGTGTTCTCGGGCGTCGACTGGAAACCCATCGCGGCTTCCTGCGGCGCGCTCGGCACGGAGGTGATGTAGCGGTTGTTCAGGGCGCCGCCGAAACGCGAAGCATCCGGCTCCGCCATCGGCTCCTGCATCGCCACCACAACCGGTTTCGCCGCGACGCGGCCCGCCTTCGCCGCAGGCGCAATGGCGGCGGTCACATAGGTTTGCTCGGCAGCACCGGCTCGGTTCGTTGCCGTCCTGGCCGCGGACGCGGGCTCCACGGCAGCGGTCATCAAGGCCTGCTTGGCCGGATCCGGACGGACAATCGTCTTGACCACCGGCTCGGCGGACGCGACCAGCACCGGGGCGGTGGCAGGCGCCGGCTGCCTTGGCGTGGCCGAGGCCATGGCGACCATCGGCTCGTCCGGCAGCGGCTGCCAGTTGCGGCCGCGCTTCTCGTAGAAGGCGTTGCCGCCGGCGACCATCGTGTAGTGCATGTTCTTGTAAGGGAAGCGCAGGCCGGCGGTGTGGAAGAACATGGTGTTCTTCAGCTTGGCGTTGCGCTCGCCCTTGAGCACGGCGTCGGCGGCCTCCTCGACATCGGGCATCGCCCTCGAATTCATCGGCCGCGTCATCACGCCGGGGGCAAACTGGCCCCGCTCGCCGACGACCTCGCAGATCGTGCTGCCGTGCTGACCCGAGCGCAGCCGGTTCATGACGACCGTGCCGACGGCGATCATGCCGTCGCGGCTCGACCGGTTGGATTCGAAGAACATCGCCCTTTGAAGGCATTCCCTGTCCTTGGGGGTGGCGCCGTAGGAGCGCGAGCTCAGGAAACTCGGCGTGATGGCATCGGTCAGCTTGGCCACCGACATGCCGTGCGAAGTGGTCTGGCTGCAGCCGGCCAGAAGCAAGGGGGAAGTGACGATGCCGAGGAACAGCAGCGGCGTCTTCCATCGCGTCGCGATCAACAAAAAAGCCTCATTTCCAGATGCCAGCCCGCCCCGAGATGTGGCAAGAATGAGACTCTTAAAGGCAAAAAGATGGCTAAAGGATTAGCATTCGTGCAGCATAGGTAAAACTTTATGAATGGCTGGAAACGACCGCGTGAACAAAGCCGGGGAATGTCTTAACCACTGCCCCGGCGTCCGATTTCCGTTCATGATCAATTAACTGGAGGCAGCCGGCTCAGAACGGCAATTTCATTCCGGGCGGGATCGGCAAGCCTGCCGTGAGCGCCTTGGTCTTTTCCTGCATGACCTGCTCGACCTTATTTTTGGCGTCATTGTGGGCGGCGAGAATGAGGTCCTCGACGATCTCGGCCTCATCCTCCTTGAGCAGCGACGGATCGATCTTCAGCACCTTCATCTCGAACTTGCCGGTCAGCGTCACGCTAACCAGGCCGCCGCCCGCCTGCCCGGTGGCTTCGAGCGTGGCGATCTCATCCTGCATGGCCTGGAACTTGGCCTGCATTTCCTTCGCCTTGCCCATCAGGCCGAGAAGATCCTTCATCCAAATGTCCTCTTCAGTTCATTGTTGGAGCATGATCTTGTCCGAAAACCGGTTCCCACTTTTCGGGATCATGCTCTAGATTTCGTCGTCATCCGCCGCCGGATCGACCGCCAGGTCGGCCTCGGCCTCTTCCACTTCCGGCACGTCCGGAATGCGCACATCGATGATCTTGGCGCCAGGGAAGCGGGCGAGGATGGCGGCGACCGTCGGGTCGCTCTTGGCATCAAGGAAGGCGATCTCGCGCTTCGTCGTTTCCATCTCAGCCAGCGTCTGCCCGCCATCTTCCTTCGACAGCGAGACCAGCCAGTTGCGGCCGGTCCAGGCACGCAACTTGGCGGTCAGGTCGTTGAGCAGCATCTTCGGCGCATCTTCGGTC
>NZ_RZOS01001419.1:0-451 GCF_004022605.1 Mesorhizobium sp. M4B.F.Ca.ET.089.01.1.1 | reverse complement strand
GCATACTGATCACCACAACGAGTTTGTGCTGATGGCTGGTTCTCTTGGCGTGTCTTCACTTGTCTGCCTGCTGAACAATGGCGACAGAGGACAGACCGAGACCTCCCAGTCGCTGTTGGGTCCATTCTGGCGCCTCAACTCTCCGCGAGTCGAAAATGGCGCGTCGATCATCCGATCCGAGACGCCGGGCACTCCCTTATTCGTGCATGCCAAGGTCGTTGACCGCGACGGTAAGCCAATTGCCGGCGCTGAAGTGGATGTCTGGCATGCATCTCCCGTCGGTCTTTATGAAAACCAGGACCCGGACCAGGCCGAGATGAACTTACGCGGCAAATTTACGACCGACGAGCAAGGTCGGTTCTGGTTCAGGACCGTCAAGATGGTCGGGTATCCGATCCCGGTCGATGGCGTGGTCGGGCGCCTGCTCAAAGCTCAGGGACGCCATCCGTAC
>NZ_RZOS01001418.1:0-451 GCF_004022605.1 Mesorhizobium sp. M4B.F.Ca.ET.089.01.1.1 | reverse complement strand
GATCCGACGCGCCGACGGCGAACAGAAGACTGTTTAGTGGCGGCACGGAGCCCATGGTGGCGACTCGCTTGACTTGGGCCGGCACGACGACGCTGCGGCCCGACATGTCGGTAATTGTGCGGATCCCGGTCGCATCCGCCTTCGCCAAGGTGATGGGTAACGGGAGCAGCAAGAAGGCTGCAATTTTCAGGAGGGATCGACGCCTCATGTCAATTTCCTTCAGATTTGGAGCTTGCCCAATCGGGAGTTTCGGCGGACAGGAAAACATACGGTCATGGGACCGAAGCCATCGTCACTTCCGCCGACGGAGACCAGCCGCACCGGCACATCGTACAGCGCGCTCAGCGTGAGATCGTTGACCACGTGGCCTACGTCTCCCTGCGCAAGCACGAACCCGTGTTTCAGCAGAACCGCTTGCGTCGCCGCCGCCAGGGCGTGGTCGGGATCGTGC
>NZ_RZOS01001417.1:0-452 GCF_004022605.1 Mesorhizobium sp. M4B.F.Ca.ET.089.01.1.1 | reverse complement strand
AGCCCAGACAAGACCAAATTTTCCTATGGTGTTCTCAGGGTGCTGCACGAAACCGGCTACGACATGATCCCGGTCAATCCCAGTTTCGGCGTGGAGGAAATTCGAGGGCTCAAAGTGTACCCGTCGCTGGCGGCCATCGACCGGCCCGTCGACATGGTCGAGGTTTTCCGCCGCTCCGAAGATCTAATGGAAGTCGCGCTGGAGGCCATCGCCATCAATGCCAAGGTTCTGTGGGGTCAGATCGGCGTGCGCGATGACGCTGCCGCCTGGTTGGCGGAGGAAGCGGGCTTGAAAGTGGTGATGAACCGCTGTCCCAAAATCGAGTTGTTCCGCCCCTTCTGGAAGCCGAAGTTGCACCTGGGAATATGATTGCAGGTCACGTAATTCGGCGTGTCGGCGGTGACCAATCTGGTCCCTTTGGTGTTGGGCGTTGGTTCTGCTAGGCCGTGGGC
>NZ_RZOS01001416.1:0-452 GCF_004022605.1 Mesorhizobium sp. M4B.F.Ca.ET.089.01.1.1 | reverse complement strand
TCAGATGCCGGCATTGCGATCGCCGCCAAGCACGTAGGCACCTATCTGAGCTCGCCGTCCGTTTCAGGTGGAATTCGGTCAGCCTCAATCGGAAGGGAGCTTACCGCAATCCTGAAAGCTTGCGCCATCTCGTCGCAGACTTCCTCGTCGTGGGAGAAGCTGAGATAGAAGCGACCGAAGGCCTGCGGCATCGTCATGATGCCCGCCCTGCGAAGGGCCAAATGAAGTGCCACTGACAGTCCTGGATTCGCGATCGATGTCGCGTCCTCGTAGGTTTTCGGCGGATTAGATGCATACCAAGGCGTAAAGACCATTCCGAGCCCGGTTGTCGTAATCGTTGCCCCGCGATCGGCAAGGGCAGCGACCAGCGCCCTGCGCACGATAGTGCCGCGCCTTGCAAGTCCCTCGTAATCGCATTCTCGAAGGCGCGAGAGTGTTGCCGTCACCGCGGC
>NZ_RZOS01001415.1:0-452 GCF_004022605.1 Mesorhizobium sp. M4B.F.Ca.ET.089.01.1.1 | reverse complement strand
ACGAGAAGCTGCGGCTCCACACCGACGTCGTAGAGGACTATGAACGACACGCGCCCGAGGAAGCCGCTGCCCTCGATGCCGAGATGCAGCAACGCGTCCGCGATCTTGCCGAGCAGTTCCCGCGGATCTGGAGCGATCCCCGCATCGATGTCCGCGAGCGCAAGCGTATCCTGCGGCTGCTGGTCGCCGACGTCACCCTGGTCAAGGCCGAGACGATTACTGCAAACGTGCGACTATCCGGCGGGGCGACCCGCACCTTGACGCTGGAGCGGCCTTTGCCGATCGCCCAAATCCGCAAGTTCAAGCCTGAGCTCGTCGCCAAGATCGACCGCTTGCTCGACCGACATTGCGATCGCGAGATCGCCGATATCCTCAATGAAGGTGGCCTGCGAACCTGGGAGGGCAAGCCGTTCAATCTCAAGAAGATCGCCTTCATCCGTGGAGCTTACAAC
>NZ_RZOS01001414.1:0-453 GCF_004022605.1 Mesorhizobium sp. M4B.F.Ca.ET.089.01.1.1 | reverse complement strand
TTTGTGGCATCCGTCCCTATTGCACGAACCCCTGTTCCGCCATGCAGCCCTTGAAGGTGCTGCTCGACGCCATCGCTCCGGCAATCCAGAGCCGTCCAGCCATCACCTGCGTTTCGCTTGCGCGACCATTGCAAATCGCCTTGGCCCTTTCGAAGCGGCTGTCTTTTGTTGTGGCCTTAACCTCACGCCACTGCCCCGACGACGTCGTGTTGTTGCACCCGACGAGCGCCAAGCCGAGCGCGGCTATGAACATGGACCGCATTCATCCCTCCCGGTTTGGCGCAGCATGCTGGAAGTTGAAAATGAGGGCAATGGGTCGATCCGTTGCGATACCCATGGCAGGCGCCAACGGTGTATTGAAGATGTGGGAGCATGGCGCGCAGCGAAGCGCGCTAATCGGGGCGTATGAGGAATGATGCCAGATTGGTCTAAGTGATTGGTCTAAGTCTCAGG
>NZ_RZOS01001413.1:0-453 GCF_004022605.1 Mesorhizobium sp. M4B.F.Ca.ET.089.01.1.1 | reverse complement strand
GTCCATACTCGGACATCTCCGTCGGTCCACGACACGCATGCGTGACCCACAAACAACGGCTGGAGTCGCGGGGACCGCTGGATCCGCCGCGCGAAGTTGGCATTGCGTAGTATACCGTCCTGTCGCTGCAGAAGCCGGCCCAACGGGGGTACGACCGCGTTGTTTGAGCGTAGGCCCGCTCGAAGGTTGCGGAGGGACTGGGGATCGAGAGGAATAGAGGCGAAAGTCGAATGATCGCTGGTACGAATGAGGCATGCCGACGGCTGCACTGCATTTCGATCGATATGCCAGAAGTCCTGATCGTTGATAGCCGCCTGATACGTGGGTGCTGCGCGCTCCTCTAGAATCGCTTCGACGATTTCTCCGGATGCCAATCTCGGCCGGCCCGCATGGCGGGACCGCAATCGCCTCAGTCTATCAAATGTCCCAGAATGAAGTGTGTTTCTGATTGTC
>NZ_RZOS01001412.1:0-453 GCF_004022605.1 Mesorhizobium sp. M4B.F.Ca.ET.089.01.1.1 | reverse complement strand
GTCCAGCACTGACGTGCGCAGCGACGGGCTTTCCGCAACCGCAGGACGAATGATTTCAACCGGCAGGCGCCAGCCATTGCCTGCGACCTGGATATAGGTCTCGTTGGAAGAGCTGTCCTGTCCGAGAATGAGGGCAATTCCTGTCATCCCGTCATATCCGATAATGCCGACTTCACATTGCCGTCCGCCGGTCATGGTGGCGACCACCGAGGCGATGCCCCTCTCGGGAAAATATCCATTCCTGATCGGCTGATGCGCGATCAGCAACTGAGCCTTGATGTCCAGTTCGACGCGATGCAGCGATGGTCGCAACAGCGCGAAGTCCTCCGGCGAAAGGGATTTCAGCACCGGGTTGCGAAAAAGGGATTCGGGCAAGGCTCTCTCCCATGCGGGCAAGAGCGCGTACCTCTTACTGTCGGCTGCATCCGAAGTAACTGACGGCCGATGCCAAAG
>NZ_RZOS01001411.1:0-453 GCF_004022605.1 Mesorhizobium sp. M4B.F.Ca.ET.089.01.1.1 | reverse complement strand
GTGTAGCCCGTGGCAAGCCACACCCGCACACCCTCAGTCGGGATCACCGCAGTGTCTCCAGACCCCGCAGGAGCCGCATCAGAACAGCGACATCGACGGTCCGGTCAACGATCACGCGCCGGCCGTTGGCTCCGACAATTTCCATTCGGCCGCCAGCCGGCACCGCCTGGCCGCTCGTAGTCCGTCCTTCGCCGTGACGGTGCGCAGCAGACCCTTCCGGCTCGACATCCTGCCCCTCAGAACTGATCACACCCAAGTCGATGAAGGCGGCCACAGAGGTCTCGCTCGACAATGGTTGGGGTCGGCCACCAAGCCTCCCATCACGGGCTTGCTTCATCAGGAGGAACAAGTAATTCGCGTTCATCTCGTGACGCCGAGCCACAGCCGCTACCGCATCACCGGTCTCCTCCACCTCGCGTACGATCGCCAGTTTCTGCTCGATGGTCCAGGAAC
>NZ_RZOS01001410.1:0-454 GCF_004022605.1 Mesorhizobium sp. M4B.F.Ca.ET.089.01.1.1 | reverse complement strand
CGACAGTGTCGACGGTGAGATCGTGGCCACGGATCTGCTTGGCCAGGCGGAGCATGGCGTCAGCTCTCCTGCTTTGCTGATCACCAACTCGGAAAAACTTACCCGCGACACGCTGGATGAAATCGAGCGTCTGCTCAAAATCCTGCCGACCGCGGCTGTCGCGGCCAAAGCCTGGGAGGATTTCGGCGAGATCATCCTGTGCGATACGATCGACGAGATGGTGGCCGAGGCCGATCGCATCGCCTCCGAGCATGTCCAGGTCATGACGCGTGATCCGGACTACTTCCTTGAGAAGATGAAAAACTATGGCGCGCTGTTTCTCGGTGCCCGCACGAATGTGTCGTTTGGCGACAAGGTCATCGGCACCAACCATACGCTGCCGACCAACAAGGCCGCGCGCTACACTGGCGGGCTCTGGGTCGGCAAATTCCTCAAGACCTGCACCTATCAGCGC
>NZ_RZOS01000140.1:0-12966 GCF_004022605.1 Mesorhizobium sp. M4B.F.Ca.ET.089.01.1.1 | reverse complement strand
CGGTGATCGAGGGCGCGCTCGCCGCCGACGCGGGCTTTGCCCACTATCGGCCTTGGGTGCTCGACCTCAGGAAGGACAAGCCCTACCAGCTCGAGGATCGGGTCGAGCAGCTTTTCCATGAAAAGTCGATCACCGGACGCGGCGCCTGGAACCGGCTGTTCGACGAGACGATGACCGATCTGCGCTTCGACGTCGGCGGCGAGGAGCTGGCGCTGGAACCGGCGCTGAACCGCTTGCAGGACGCCGACGGCGAAGTGCGCCGCCAGGCGTCAGAGGCGCTGGCCGCGACCTTCCGCAAGAATCTGCGCACCTTTACGCTGATCACCAACACGCTGGCCAAGGACAAGGAGATTTCCGACCGCTGGCGCGGCTTCGAGGACATCGCCGATTCACGCCACCTCGCCAATCGCGTCGAGCGCAGTGTGGTCGACGCCCTGGCCGCCGCCGTGCGCGAGGCCTATCCGCGCCTGTCGCATCGCTACTATGCGATGAAGGCGCGCTGGCTCGGCATGCAAGTGATGAACCACTGGGATCGTAACGCGCCCTTGCCCGAGACCCCGCAGGCGGTCATCCGCTGGGACGATGCCCGGGACACGGTGCTGTCGGCCTATCAGCGCTTCTCGCCCGACATGGCCGAAATCGCCCGCACCTTCTTCGACCGCAACTGGATCGACGCGCCGGTGCGGCCCGGCAAGTCGCCCGGCGCCTTCGCCCATCCGACCGTGCCGTCGGCGCATCCCTATGTGCTGCTCAACTACATGGGCAAGCCGCGCGACGTGATGACGCTCGCGCATGAGCTCGGCCATGGCGTGCATCAGGTGCTGGCGGGCGGCCAGGGCGCGCTGATGGCCTCGACGCCGCTGACGCTGGCCGAAACGGCCTCCGTCTTCGGCGAGATGCTGACCTTCCGCTCGCTGCTCGACCAGACCACCGACCGGCGCGAGCGCAAGGCCATGCTCGCCCAGAAGGTCGAGGACATGATCAACACGGTGGTGCGCCAGATCGCTTTCTACGAATTCGAGCGCAAGGTGCATGCCGAGCGCAAGAACGGCGAGCTGACCTCCGACCGGCTCGGCCAGTTCTGGCTGGAGGTGCAGGCCGAGAGCCTCGGCCCGGCGATCAAGCTGCGCGACGGCTACGAAGTGTTCTGGACCTATATCCCGCACTTCATCCATTCACCCTTCTATGTCTACGCCTATGCCTTCGGCGATTGCCTGGTGAACTCGCTCTACGCGGTCTACCAGAATGCCGAGCGCGGCTTTCAGGAGAAGTATTTCGAGATGCTGCGCGCCGGCGGCACCAAGCATCATTCCGAGCTGCTGGCGCCCTTCGGTCTCGACGCCACCAACCCCGCCTTCTGGCAGATCGGGCTCGGTGTGATCGGCGGCCTGATCGACGAGCTGGAAGCGCTGGACAAGTGAAGGGTGGCCCTGCCCCTGACCGTCGCCAGAATAGTTTAGACAGAACGCATGTTGGGAGTGGCCTATTCTTGGCATAAATATGTGTTCTTGAATGACTCTCCGGGGAATTTTTTCCGTTAGCTTTCCACAAGCCGTATGGTAGCGTCCGGCCTCAAGCTCAGCCGGAGCTCAGGCAAGGGACAATCTCGGCCGGTGGCGACCTTCGGCGAATGCGATGCGGCCGTTGGCCATGGCGAAGAGCCGATCGCCGACAGCTCGATTGAAGCCGGCTGTTCCGCCTAGCGGAACCATCGAACGGTCTTGCGCCAAGGTCGTCACTCCAGGCCACGGCAGACGGATCGGACTGGAGAGAGAGAATGAGCACTTTTTTCTACATGCTCCTGGCGTTCATCGTGGGTGTGGTGGCCGGCTGGTTCATCTGGGGCCGCCTGGGCGGCGAGCTCGACGGCCTGCGCGGAGATCTCGAGCGCACGCGCAGCGAGCGCGACAAGGTGCGTGCCGATGCCGACCGGCTGACCGGTGAGCTCGATGCTTGCGGTCGTGCCCGCGCCGATCTCGAGCGCCGGCTGCGCGAAGCGCCGGCTGGATCCGGCGCGGCGAAGGCCTCCGCTCCAGCGCCCGCGGCGCTGATCTCGACGCCAGCAGCGGCCAAGCCTGCTGCCGCCAAGCCTGCTCCGGCCAAACCGGCTTCGGCCAAGCCCGCAGCCGCCAAGCCGGCCGCTGCCAAATCTGCCGCTGCAAAGCCGGCGGCAACCAAACCTGCCGCCGCAAAGCCTGCGGCATCAAGGACGGCCGCCGCGCCCAAGGCCGCGGCCCCCAACGCGGTGGCAAAGACAGCCGCGCCTGCACCGGCCCAGTCAGCGCCGGCAGCAGACAAGCCGGCGACAGGGACGGCCGACAATTTGCGCCGGCTGATCGGTATCGGCCCGGTCAACGAAAAGCTGCTCAAAGGCCTTGGGGTTACAAGTTACGCCCAGATCGCCGCCTGGACGGCCGACGACGTCAAGCGCATCGAGGAGGTGCTGAATTTCGACGGACGCATCGCGCGCGAGCAATGGATCGAGCAGGCGAAGCTGCTCGCCGCCGGCGACGAAACGGAATTCGCCCGCCGCTTCCCGACCGCGGGAACCGCCAGCAACACCTGATCGGCTTGCGCTTCCGGCGCATGACAAAGCGGCGGTGCGCATGGACACCGCCGCTTTCCTTTGGTCCAGCCGCCTTTGCGGCCCTCGACGCCGCTCCCTCGATTGCGCGCCGGCGCACCCCCATATAGAGCGATCGCTGCACCACCGACCGAACACTCGAGCCATGTCCCTGCCGTCCGCCATTTTCCGCAACGACGAGAGCGGCCGCCAGCTGGTCTTCGACCGGCCGGCCGAGATCATCGTCGCGCACGACGCGGACGATTTCCCCGCGGCCCTTGAAGCCGCGCAGGCGGCATCCGATGCGGGCAAATGGCTGGCCGGCTACTTCTCGTATGAAGCGGGATATCTGCTCGAGCCGAAGCTGGTGCCATTGCTTCCCGAGGGCCGGCGCGCGCCGCTGGTCTGCCTCGGCGTCTTCGACGCTCCTGCCGAACAGGCGGTGCCGCGCCGTCCCGGTCCCGCGACCAACGGCCCGATCTTCGACGCCCATGCCGCCTGGTCGGCGCAAGACTATGCGAAGCGCTTCGCGCGGCTGCACGACCACATCCGCAAGGGCGACTGCTACCAGGGCAATCTGACCTTTCCGGTGCGGGCGCAATGGTCCGGCGATCCGCTCGCCGCCTTCGACGCGCTGACCGAGCGCCAGCCGGTGAAATACGGCGCGCTGATTGCGCTCGGCGATCCGATCGTGCTGTCACGCTCGCCGGAGCTGTTCTTCGAGATCGACGCCGAAGGCATGATCGAGACGCATCCGATGAAGGGCACGGCGCCGCGCGGCGCGACCAGGGCCGAGGACGCGCGCCTGAAATCGTTCCTGCGCAAGGACGAGAAGAATCAGGCCGAGAACCGCATGATCGTCGACCTCTTGCGCAACGACATCTCGCTGATCAGCGAGGTCGGCACGCTCGAGGTGCCGGAGCTGTTCCGCATCGAGACCTATCCGACCGTGCACCAGATGGTCAGCCGCGTGCGGGCGAGACTGCTGCCTGATGTCGGCATCCGCCAGGTTCTTGCGGCGCTGTTTCCCTGCGGCTCGATCACCGGCGCGCCGAAGATCCGCGCCATGGAGATCCTGCACGATCTCGAAGCCGTGCCGCGCGACGTCTATTGCGGCGCCATCGGCTGGATCGCGCCCGGCGGCACGATGCGTTTTTCCGTGGCGATCCGCACCATCTCGCTCTTTTCCAGCGGCGAGGCCGTCTACAATGTCGGCGGCGGCGTCGTCTTCGATTCCACCGCCGAGGAGGAGTACCGGGAGTGTCTCTTGAAAGCGCGCTTCGCGACGGGAACCGTGCCGATTTCGAGCTGATCGAGACCCTGCGCTGGGAGCCGGGTTCCGGCTTCCTGCGCTTCGAGCGCCATCTCGCGCGGCTCTACGCCTCGGCGGCGGAGCTCGGCTTCGCCTGCGATCCGCAACAGGTCGGCGAAGTGCTGATGAACACGGTTGGCCGGCAAACCGTCGCCTTGCGCACCCGCCTCGTGCTGGCGCGCAACGGCGAGGTGACGGCCGCCGCGCAGCCCTTTGAGCCGCTCGCCGCCGACAAGGTCTGGCGGCTGCAATTGGCGCGCGTTCGCCTCGATTCCGGCGATACGCTGCTTCGCCACAAGACCAGCCGCCGCGACACCTACCAGCACGCGCGCGCCGAATATCTCGCCAGCCGCGCCGACGAGGTGCTGCTCGCCAACGAGCGCGGCGAGCTCTGCGAGGGCACGATCACCAATCTCTTCGCCGATTTCGGCGACGGCGTGCTGGCAACGCCCCGGCTCGACTGCGGCCTCTTGCCTGGCGTATTGCGCGGCGAGCTTCTGGATGAAGGCCGCGCCGCCGAAGCGATCTACACCCTTGAAGATCTGAAGGCCGCCCGTGCGGTCTACGTCGGCAATTCGCTGCGCGGCCTGATCCCCGCAAAACTGTCCTGACGCAGGCTGGGAGAATGCGATGTTCGTCGTTTCGCTGAACTACAAGGTGCCGCTGGCCGAGATTGACCGGCTGGGGCCCGCGCATGTCGAATGGCTGAAAGCCTGCTACGCCGAAGGCATCTTCGTCGCCTCCGGGCCGAAGCGGCCAAGGACCGGCGGCATCATCATCGCGCGTGCGCCGCGTGACGTGCTCGATGCCAGGCTGGCGGACGATCCTTTCGCCAGGGCAGGCGCTGCCGATTACAATGTCACCGAATTCACGGCGAAAATGACCGTTGCCCAGCTGGACGCGTTCAAGGAATTATGAGCAGGCCCGCCCATACGCCCTATGACGGCTCGTCAAAGCCCTTCACCATCGGGCTGAAGCCGCTCGGCCTCGACCAATGGCTCGATGTCGACGAGAACTTGCCTGCCCACCTCGCCGAGAAGCGCCGGCTCTACGCGGAAATCCCCGAGGAGGTCTTTGTCGAGGAAGACGGCACGCGCGAGGCGCAGCAAGAGGTGCTCGACCTCATCGTCGCCTATCTCGCGGCGAAGCACCCCGGCACCCACCGCGGCATCAGCGCCGGCGTCGAGGTCATCGGCGCCGAGAGCGGCGGCGGTCCGACCGCGGCCTTGCGCGAGGCGCCGCTCGTCAAGGCATCCCTGCTCGTCCAGGAGGATCTGATCCTGATGCGCCGGGACGAAAGCGGCTGGCGGCTGGCCGCCGGCTCGCTCTGCTTTCCCTCATCCTGGTCGCTCACCGAAAAATTCGGCAAGCCGCTACAGCGGATCCATGCGCCGGTGCCCGGCTTCGGACCAGGCACGCGTCCGGCCGACTTGATCAACCGCATGTTCGACGGTCTCCAGGGCCAGGCGGTCGAGCGCTACAACTGGTCGATCCAGGCCGGCGACGCGCTCTATCATCCGCTTTCCAACCTGCAGCGCATAGACCGCGCCACCAATCGGCCCTCGCGCTTTCATGATGGCGACGTCGACGCCCACGCCTTCATCCGCGTCGAGCGCCAGACGCTGCGCAAGCTGCCTGTCTCGCGCGACATCCTGTTCACCATCCGCATCCATCTCGACCCGCTCAAGGTGCTGGCCCGCCATCCCGACAGGGCAACGCTCGCGGCATCCTTCGCCGCGCAGCTTGAGGCGCTCGACGAGGCACAGCTCGACTACAAGGGCCTGACATCCGACCGCAACCGCCTGGTCGCCTTCCTCGCCGATATGGCCAGGGCGGCTTAACCACGCCGCCGGGCTGGCCTGGCCGGCGGTTGGCGCTTTTCGCTGGTTTGTGACAATGATCTGTGGTGTAGCGCTTGACCGTCCGGCGCAATTGCCCTGCTTTTCCCTATGTTTGAAGGAGTGTCTGAAAAAATGGCGAATGAAAACTGGCCCGTTTACGGTGAAATCACCGGTCCCGTCGTGATGATCGGCTTCGGCTCGATCGGACGGGGAACGCTGCCGCTGATCGAACGTCATTTCAAGTTCGACAAGTCGCGCATGACGGTCATCGACCCGCGCGACACCGACCGCAAGCTCCTCGACGAGCGCGGCATCACCTTCGTGCAGGATGCGGTGACCAAGAAGAACTACAAGAAGCTGCTGACGCCGCTTCTGACCAATGGCGGCGGCCAGGGCTTCTGCGTCAACCTGTCGGTCGACACCTCCTCGCTCGAACTGATGAAGCTCTGCCGCAAGCTCGGCGTGCTCTATGTCGACACGGTGGTCGAGCCCTGGCTCGGCTTCTATTTCGACGACAAGGCCGACAATGCCGCGCGCACCAACTACGCACTGCGCGAGAGCGTGCGCGAGGAAATCGCCAGCAACCCCGGCGGCACCACGGCGATCTCCTGCTGCGGCGCCAATCCGGGCATGGTCTCGTGGTTCGTCAAGCAGGCGCTGGTCAACCTCGCCACCGATCTCGGCCTGGAGTTCGCCGAGCCGGCGCAAAACGACCGCGAAGGCTGGGCGAAGCTGATGAAGAAGGCCGGCGTCAAGGGCATCCACATCGCCGAGCGCGACACCCAGCGCACCAAGAAGCCGAAGCCGATGGACGTGTTCTGGAACACCTGGTCGGTCGAAGGCTTCGTCTCGGAGGGTCTGCAACCGGCCGAGCTCGGCTGGGGCACGCATGAGACCTGGATGCCGAAGAACGCAAAAAAGCACAAGCACGGCTCGCAGGCGGCGATCTATCTGGAGCAGCCCGGCGCCAACACTCGCGTGCGCTCGTGGTGCCCCACGCCCGGCGCGCAATATGGCTTCCTGGTGACGCACAACGAGGCGATCTCGATCTCCGACTTCTTCACCTTGCGCGGCAAGAAGGGCAAGGTCCACTATCGCCCGACCTGTCACTATGCCTATCACCCTTGCAACGACGCGGTGCTGTCGCTGCATGAGATGTTCGGCGCCGCCGGCAAGGCGCAGCCTGTCCATCACGTGCTTGACGAGAACGAACTGGTCGACGGCATCGACGAGCTCGGCGTGCTACTCTACGGCCATGACAGGAATGCCTATTGGTATGGCTCGCAGCTGTCGCTCGCCGAGGCCCGCAAGCTCGCCCCCTACCAGAACGCCACCGGCCTGCAGGTCACCTCGGCGGTGTTGGCCGGCATGGTCTGGGCGCTGGAAAATCCCGAAGCCGGCATCGTCGAGGCGGACGAGATGGACTACAGGCGCTGTCTGGAAGTGCAATCGCCCTATCTCGGACCGGTCAAGGGCTATTACACCGACTGGACGCCGCTCGATCACCGTCCGGGTCTTTTCCCCGAGGATCTCGACAAGAACGACCCGTGGCAATTCCGCAACATCCTGGTGCGATAGCAGCGCCGTCAGCCTATCCGACTGCCTTGCAATCGCCCGGAAATCGGGCGATTGAAGGGGCGCGGCCTGGAGCGACGTGCGTCCGTTTGGAGAGTACGCTCTAGCACTATGAATGTCCGCGCCGTGCTTCGAACCGACTTCGGGCCGACGCGAGAGGAGAGGATTTTGATCATGACCATTGCACGCAAATTGCTTTCGGCGGGCGCAGCGGCAAGCCTGCTGGCCGCTTCCGCCTGCTCCACCGTCGGCCCTTCCGAGCCGCCGATGTCGGCCGGACCGAAAGGCGTCGAAGGCTCCTGGATCGACGCCAAGGGCACCGGTCTGTCGAGCTTCACCGCCGGCGCCTTCACCACCGTCGCCACCGATACCGGCCAGAAGCTCGCCGAAGGCAGCTACACCATGACGGGCGCGACCTCGGTCGAGATCCACGGCACCTCGCTGATCCGCCAGACGCCGGTCAGCTTCAACTGCCTGATGATCTCCACCAGCCAGCTCAACTGCACCAGCGCCAGCGGGCAGAACTTCGTGCTCACGCGTCGCGTCTGAGCCGGTAAGACATCTATCCTGATAGCGGACGGCGGCGCGAGCCGCCGTCTTTTTTGTGCCGGCAAACCTCGTCCTGATTTCCCCTTGCATCGACCGAAACGCGATGTGAACATGCCTCGAAGCTGGCTGTCGTGCTGCAGTCAAGCGATGGCGCTAGACACCTCTGATGAGGTTCATCCGGGAGAGGAAGATGAAGAAATTTGCCGCTATTGCAGCCCTGTCCGCGTCAGCGCTTGGCCTGTCGGCCGGAGCATCTTTTGCCGACTACACATTGAACATCCTGCATTTCAACGATTGGCACAGCCGCATCGAAGGCAACAACAAATACGAGTCGACCTGCTCCGCCGAGGAGGAGACAAAGGGCGAATGCATCGGCGGTGCCGGCCGGCTGGTCACCGCGATCGCCCAGGAGCGCAAGAAGCTCGAGGGTCAGAACGTGCTGCTGCTCAATGCGGGCGACAGCTTCCAGGGCTCGCTGTTCTACATCACCTACAAGGGTGCCGCGGAGGAGGAATTCCTCAACCAGATCAAGCCGGATGCGGTGACGCTTGGCAACCATGAATTCGACGACGGCGAGACAGCACTTGTGCCCTACCTCGACAAGGCGAAGTTCCCGGTCGTCAGCGCCAATGTCGTGGCCAACGACAAGTCCGGCGCCGCCGGCAAGATCAAGCCATCGATCGTGCTTGAGGTCGGCGGCCAGAAGATCGGCATTGTCGGCGCGGTGACCAACGACACGCCGGAACTCGCCTCGCCCGGCCCGAACATCGCCATCGAGGACGACGTCAAGTCGATCACGGCCGAGGTCGAGAAACTGAAGGCGCAAGGCGTCAACAAGATCATCGCCGTCACCCATATCGGCTACAACCGCGAGCGCGATGTCATCGCCAAGATCCCGGGCATCGATGTCGTGGTCGGCGGCCACAGCCACACGCTTCTGTCCAACACCGATCCGAAGGCGGCCGGCCCCTACCCGACGATGGTCGACAACCCCGACGGCTCCAAGGTGCCGGTGGTGCAGGCGGCCTCCTATTCCAAATATCTCGGCGAGTTCAAGGTCGTGTTCGACGACAACGGCGTCGTCAAGGAAGCGAGCGGCGACCCGATCTTTCTCGACAAGTCGATCACGCCCGATCCGGCCGTGCTCGCCCGCATCAAGGAGCTCGGCGCGCCGATCGAGGAATTGAAGAACAAGGAAGTGGCCGAGACCACCAAGCCGATCGACGGCAGCCGCGACAACTGCCGCGCCCGCGAATGCGAGATGGGCAACCTCGTCTCCGACGCCATTCTCGACCGCGTCAAGGGCCAGGGCGTCGAGATCGTGATCTCGAATGGCGGCGGCCTGCGCGCCTCGATCGACCAGGGCACCGTCACCATGGGCGAGGTGTTGACCGTGCTGCCCTTCCAGAACACGCTGGCGACCTTCCAGATCTCGGGCAAGGACCTCGTCGCCGGGCTGGAAAGCGGCCTCAGCCAGATCGAGGACGGCGCCGGGCGCTTCCCGCAGGTCGCCGGTCTGAAATATTCCGTCGACAAATCGGTCGCGCCCAACGCCGGACGCGTCAAGTCGGTCGAGGTGATGGAAGGCGGCGCCTGGGCGCCGATCAATCCCGACAAGGACTATATGGTCGCCACCAACAACTATGTCCGCCAAGGCGGCGACGGCTACAAGGTCTTCGCCGAGAAGGCCAAGAACGCCTATGATTACGGCCCGGGCCTGGAGCAGGTGGTCGCCGACTATCTCGGCGCGCACCGGCCGTATACACCCAAGCTCGACGGCCGCATTACCGAGATCGCGGCGACCGTCGCGGCGGCGCCCGCCGCCGAACCGGCGAAGCCGGCCGAGGCTGCACCGGCAACGCCAGCTCCAGCAGAACCGGCCAAGCCGGCTGAGGCGGCTCCTGCGGCGGCGCCGGCCCCTGCTCCCGCGGCCGAACCGGCCAAGCCCGCCGAAGCTGCGCCGGCACAGGCAGCGGAACCGGCAAAGCCGGCCGAGGCAGCGCCAGCCGAGGCCAGCCACGTCATCGTCGCCGGCGACACCTTCTGGGATCTGGCCAAGAAGGCCTATGGCGATGGCACCAAGTGGAAGCTGATCTCCGGCGCCAACAAGGGTTTCGAGGCGCACCGGCTGCCGATCGGCGGGACGCTGGCCATCCCGCCCGCCGCCAAATAACTCCTGCCGCAGCAAATCGACGAACCCGTCCGGGCAACCGGGCGGGTTTCTGCTTTCCGGCACGCGTATTAAGGTGCGGCCAGACGCGGCATTGAAAACCGACGGCGTATCGCTAATTTCGCCCCGCCATCGCTGGTTTCGCGATGCCCGGAGACCCCTTGATGACGTTGACCAGCCCGATCGATCCCAAAGCCGCGCAGGCCGCAGGCGCGCTGCTGGCTGGTCCCGCGCCGGCCAAGGCGGGCAAGGTCGGCGTGATGCTGATCAATCTCGGCACGCCCGACGGCACCGACTTCAAGCCGATGTGGCGCTATCTCAGGGAGTTCCTCTCCGATCCGCGCGTCATCGAGCTCAACAAGGCGATCTGGTACCCGATCCTCTACGGGCTCGTCCTGACCACCCGTCCGAAGAAGTCGGGCGCCAACTACGCCAGGATCTGGAACCGGGAGAAGAACGAGTCGCCGCTGCGCACCTTTACCCGCGCCCAGGCCGAGAAGCTTACCCAAGCGTTTGGTGACCTGCCCGATGTCGTCGTCGACTGGGCGATGCGCTACGGCAATCCATCGACCGCGAGCGTGGCCCAAAAACTGGTCGAGCAGGGCTGCGACCGCATTCTTTCCTTTCCGCTCTATCCGCAATATTCGGCGACGACCACGGCGACCGCCAACGACCAACTGTTTCGCGCGCTGATGAAGATCAGGCGCGCGCCGGCGATCCGCAGCGTGCCGCCCTACTATGACGAGCCTGTCTACATCGAGGCGCTTGCCCGCTCGATGGAACGCCATCTGGCCAGCCTCGACTTCGCGCCGGAGGTGGTCATCACTTCCTACCACGGCATCCCAAAACCCTATTCCGACAAGGGCGACCCTTATCAGGCCCATTGCCTGGAGACGACGAGGCTGCTGCGCCAGAAGCTCGGCTGGGACGAGAAGAAGCTGATCACCACCTTCCAGTCGCGCTTCGGCGCGCAGGAGTGGCTGCAGCCCTACACCGACGTGACGGTCGAGAAGCTCGCCAAGGACGGCGTCAAATCGATCGCCATCGTCAATCCCGGCTTTTCCGTCGACTGCATCGAGACGCTGGACGAGATCGGCCGCGAGGCGGCCGAGACCTTCCATCATGCCGGAGGCGAGAACTTCGCCCATATCCCTTGCCTCAACGACAGCGCCGAAGGCATGGCGGTGATCGAGGCGCTGGCGCGGCGCGAGCTGTCCGGCTGGGTGTGAGCCCGCTGCGTTGAGGCGATCGATCGCCCCTGTCGCGCTCTTCCATCCACTAATAATGAGCGATCACCTGATTGTAACACTGTTGAAACACACCTAAGTGTTTGGTGAAGTCGGCTGCCTGGAATCAACGCCATGGCCGGCATCTGAGGGAGATTCAAATGGACTTCAGTGGTTTCGGTATTGCGATTGGTGCACTTGCCTTTCTGGTGTTGGTGCTTCTTATCAAAGGCATCAGGACAATCCCGCAAGGTTATAATTATACCGTGGAGCGGTTTGGCCGTTACACCAAAACACTGAGCCCGGGCCTCAACCTCATCGTGCCGTTCGTCGACCGTATCGGCGCCAAGATGAACATGATGGAGCAGGTGCTCGACGTTCCGAGCCAGGAAATCATCACCCGCGACAACGCCATTGTGGGTGTCGACGGCATCGCCTTCTTCCAGATCCTCAATGCGGCGCAAGCGGCCTACCAGGTCTCCGGCCTGCAGAACGCAATTCTCAACCTGACGATGACCAACATCCGTACTGTCATGGGTTCGATGGACCTCGACGAATTGCTGTCCAATCGCGACGCCATCAACGAGCGCCTGCTGCGCGTCGTCGACGAGGCCGCACACCCGTGGGGCATCAAGATCACCCGTGTCGAGATCAAGGATATCAATCCACCGGCCAATCTGATCGAATCGATGGGCCGCCAGATGACCGCCGAGCGCAACAAGCGCGCCCAGATCCTCGCCGCCGAAGGCCTGAAGCAGTCGCAGATCCTCGAGGCCGAAGGCCGCAGGGAAGCCGCCTTCCGCGACGCCGAGGCGCGCGAGCGATCGGCCGAGGCCGAAGCCAAGGCGACGCAAGTGGTTTCGGAGGCGATCTCCAAGGGCGACGTCCAGGCGCTCAACTACTTCATCGCCCAGAAATACACCGAAGCGCTGACCAGGATTGGTTCGGCCACCAACAGCAAAATCGTGCTGATGCCGCTTGAGGCGTCGTCGCTGATCGGCACGCTGGGCGGCATTGGCGAGATCGCAAAGGAAGTCTTCAAAGATGGCGGACCGGCTGCCGCGACGCGGCAGGGTTCGCGGCCGCCGGTCGTCAAGTCCGGCGACAACTGAGATCGTAGGAGGCTGCTCCCATGTTCGACCGCATCATTTCCGAACTTGGCCCGTGGAACTGGATGGTACTGGGCCTCGTCCTCCTGGTTATGGAGGTCATAGCACCCGGCATCTTCATGCTGTGGATCGGCATCGCTGCATTGGTGATCGGCCTGATTTCGCTGCTCATCTGGGACGCAAGCTTCTGGACCTGGGAAGTTCAGGTCCTTGCCTTCCTGGCGCTGTCGCTGGTCTCCGCCTTCGCCGGCAAGAAGCTGGTTGGCGGGCGTCATGACGCGACCGACCAGCCGCTGCTCAACCGGCGCGGCGCGCAGCAGGTCGGCAAGATGGCCACCCTTGCCGAACCGATCAAGGACGGCCGCGGCCGCATCAAGCTCGGCGACACGCTGTGGCGCGTGTCGGGTCCCGACCTGCCGGCCGGCACGCAGGTGCGCGTCGTCAGTTCGGCCGATACCGACCTGGAACTGACTGTCGAAGCTGTCTGATCGCCCGAAAGCGCGCAGCGCTTTCGAAACAGAAAATCAGGGCGTGTCGCGTAGGGCTTCCCGAGCGTGACGCGCCTTTTTCAGGCCGCGCCGATCCGCAGCAGATCATGCAGGTGGACGAGCCCCACAGGAC
>NZ_RZOS01001409.1:0-454 GCF_004022605.1 Mesorhizobium sp. M4B.F.Ca.ET.089.01.1.1 | reverse complement strand
GTATGGAACAAGGCAATCTCGTCAAGGATTGCATGAGAGCCCGCGGCTACACTCAATCCTGACAGGCAACTCATGGGCTTCCGCCGCTATCGAAGGGATTGTAAAGGACGCGTCGATCTTCGAGAAACGAGGAAGCGGCGTACGATTTCTGTCTCTGAGGGGCTGGGGTCCGACCATGACACGCCGAAGACAGGTGTACTGATACCGGTTACCCGGCGTGCGGTCTCGGCAGTGACCTTGCTGCTCTAGCGAATAAATTGCGCTACTGCCTGCTAGCCGACCCTAAGTCTGGCCTGCTTCAAATGAGGTTGATGCTCGGTCGGCCGAAGCGAATGAGCAGCCATCGCGGCAATGAAAACCTCGGGCGTTTTTAGGTAGCGCTCCAGCTTGTTCTCCCTCATGAGCACTACGAACAGAGCGCACGTTTTCGCCTGACAATTGACCGACTTGGTAG
>NZ_RZOS01001408.1:0-455 GCF_004022605.1 Mesorhizobium sp. M4B.F.Ca.ET.089.01.1.1 | reverse complement strand
GGATTGCGGAGCGTGTTGCGATGAACCCCGGTCAACTGTGCCAGATTGGCCACCTTCACGCCCAGCGCCTGCGACAGGCGCTTCGGCGAGATATAAGGCGTGCGCGGCTCCTGAAGGCTATCGACAAAGCCTGAGACCGCCTTGGAGTGTGCGAGCTGTGCGTAGGTTATGACAAATTACGACCTCTCATACGCACAATATATTAACATTCGAATGCATAGCAAGTGGACACGAATTATATGACTTGGTTTAACGGCACTCTGCAATTCGTCAGGCTAAGGGGCAGCATAAGGCCCGGGAGCGGACGGCAGGGGACGGGCGGATTGGTTCCGATAGCGGACCTTCTCTAGTGCGGGTGTCAAGGTGGAAGTAGCGCGTCGACAAGGCGTTCGATCGTTTCCGCTACGCCGTCGTCGACTAGTGTTTGCCGGATCGCCCGCCGCTTGGCGGTGAAG
>NZ_RZOS01001407.1:0-456 GCF_004022605.1 Mesorhizobium sp. M4B.F.Ca.ET.089.01.1.1 | reverse complement strand
CGGCTTGCCTGCAGCGTCGGAGAGGCTGTAGCGGACTTCGCCCCATGCGATGGTCAGCTTGCCGGTCCAACCGAGCGCTGCTTGAGCGCGGCCGGCCTCGGCCTCCTTGTTGAATTGCTGGCTGGCCACATAGGTGTTCTCGACGACGAGGCCGGTCCAACTCGTATTGGCGAGCGTGGCCATGGTCAGGTTGACCGCGATGACCACCCCGAAGAAGGTGAGAATGATGGCCAGCATGTGCCTGCCGGTGAATTCGCGAGGCTTTTGGGCATTGGCGGTCATTTGGCGGCCTCTGGCGCGTTGAATGTGGCGGCGTACTCGTTCGACTCGAAGCTCGCCTTATCCTCGGCACGGAACTTGAAGGTCTGCGCCGGGGCGTGGATCTGGTCCGCCGGTTGGCGAACGAAGACCTTCAACGTTTTCAGGCGGTCGGGTTCGACCGGGATGGCGAAAGAC
>NZ_RZOS01001406.1:0-456 GCF_004022605.1 Mesorhizobium sp. M4B.F.Ca.ET.089.01.1.1 | reverse complement strand
GTGGTGAGGTGGTACGTCACGTCAATGTGCGTCCGTTTAATGGGAATCGTCAGCACGCGTTGGGCGACGCCGAAGGATGCCGGGTCGGCGGCAGCGACGTGGCGGAAGAAAGATCGGATCGCGGCCAAGCGGGCGTTGCGCGTGGTGACGGAATTGTTCCGCTTCTCCTCGAGTTCGTCGAGAAAAGCGAGAACGAGATCTCGATCAGCTCTTCGAGCGCCAACGCCCCCGGCTTCTTCCGCAATCGGGCGGCGGCAAAGAGGATCAGCATGCGCAAGGCATCGCGATAGCTGGCCACGGTCGCGGGAGTCGCATTGCGCTGCTTCGTCAGGCGCCGGCGGAAATAGGACTCCAGGAGCGGCGCTAGGAGTAGGTGTTAACTCATGCTGCTCCTTGAGCGCGCCGCCATCGAGTGCCACCTCGGCTTGATCAATCAGATCAACGAGGCGTTGACGG
>NZ_RZOS01001405.1:0-457 GCF_004022605.1 Mesorhizobium sp. M4B.F.Ca.ET.089.01.1.1 | reverse complement strand
AAGTTGAAGACGTCGATCGGTTCGCCACCGAGAATGGCCTTGGTGAAGATAAACAGGGCCATGTCTGGCCGTCCCCACGGACCATAGACAGTGAAGAAGCGCAATCCTGTTGTCGGCAGGCCGAAAAGATGGCTGTAGGTATGCGCCATCAGCTCGTTGGCTTTCTTGCTTGCGGCATAAAGGCTCAGCGGGTGGTCCGCTGGATCGTGAACGGAGAACGGCATCCGCGTGCTGCCGCCATAGATCGAACTGGAGGACGCATAGACCAGATGGCCGACTGAGGCATGCCGGCATCCCTCCAGGATATTGAGGAAGCCAGTGAGATTGCTTTCCGCATAGGCGTGCGGATTGGTAAGCGAATACCGAACGCCGGCTTGGGCCGCGAGATTGACCACGATCTCCGGAGTGACCGAGAGAAGAAGCGCGGAAATGCCATCTCGGTCGGTTAGGTCAATTT
>NZ_RZOS01001404.1:0-457 GCF_004022605.1 Mesorhizobium sp. M4B.F.Ca.ET.089.01.1.1 | reverse complement strand
GATGAAAGACTGTTCGTCGAAGATCGCCTCGCTTCGGGCCAGGTCGATGTAGTCTTTGCCACATCAACTCTCGCAGCGGGGGTCAATTTCCCTTTGGGTAGTGCCGCATTCGCCTCTTGGAAAAGGTGGGATTTTGACCGTCAAATGCATGTGCCTATAGGCCGAGACGAGTTCCAAAACATGGCCGGCCGTGTCGGCAGGATGGGGCAGGCTATCGCTAAAGGCCACGTTGTGCTCACGGCTGACGGAGTACAGGAAAGTAGGCAGGCTCAAGCACTAATGGACCTGACCACCCAAGCTCCGCTGGGTTTGGGCATTACACCAGAGCATTTTGGGACCCTCACACTTCAGATTTTCGCAGGGAGGCTGTGCACAAGCAGAGAGGATGCATTCGACCTAATCGGATCAACGCTTACGGCATCTAGAGAGCGGGAGCGAAATCTAGCTGGTATAGATC
>NZ_RZOS01001403.1:0-457 GCF_004022605.1 Mesorhizobium sp. M4B.F.Ca.ET.089.01.1.1 | reverse complement strand
TCGAGCAGCACAGCACCAAGGTGTTGATGCTTGGCGCGCTCGGTGTGGTCTATGGCGATATCGGCACGAGCCCGATCTACGCCTTCCGCGAAGCTTTGGTGGCGTCGTCCGGCGGCAACGTCGCCGATCGCGGCGACATCCTCGGCGTGCTGTCGCTGATCATCTGGTCGCTGACCATCATCGTCACCATCAAGTACATCAACTTCGTGCTGCGCGCCGATAACCGCGGCGAGGGCGGCGTGCTGTCGCTGATGGCGCTGGCGCGCGGCAGTTTCCCGACGCGCTCGGCAATCATCCTCGGAATCGGCATCGTCGGCGCTTCATTGTTTTTCGGCGATGCGGTGATCACGCCGGCGATCTCGGTGCTTTCGGCGGTCGAAGGCATGAATGTCGTCACGCCGACGTTCCAGCCCTATGTGGTGCCGCTGACGCTGGTCATCCTGGCGATCCTGTTTTC
>NZ_RZOS01001402.1:0-458 GCF_004022605.1 Mesorhizobium sp. M4B.F.Ca.ET.089.01.1.1 | reverse complement strand
GGGACACACAACCTCGAAAATTTATGACATGGCCACGGAGGCTCTAATGCTCAGTATCTTCAAACCTGCGCCGCATCAGGCGCGCGTGTCAGAGGCAGAAGTCGACCCGCTGTACCGTCGCCTGCGTTGGCAGATTTTTCTCGGTATCTTCTTCGGTTACGCCGCTTACTATCTGGTGCGTAAGAACTTTGCGCTGGCGATGCCGTATCTGGTTGAACAAGGATTTTCACGCGGTGATTTAGGTTTCGCGCTGTCGGGCATTTCGATTGCCTATGGATTTGCTAAATTCATTATGGGATCCGTTTCGGATCGCTCGAATCCGCGTGTCTTCTTACCCGCGGGTTTGATTCTGGCGTCCGCGGTGATGTTATTTATGGGCTTTGTGCCGTGGGCAACGTCGAGTATCGCCATCATGTTTGTCCTGCTGTTCCTGTGCGGTTGGTTCCAGGGAATGGGGT
>NZ_RZOS01001401.1:0-458 GCF_004022605.1 Mesorhizobium sp. M4B.F.Ca.ET.089.01.1.1 | reverse complement strand
TTCTAAGGGTGTCCGATACGTAGCGCCGGTAGTCAGCCTCCCCATCGAATACCTCTATCGGGATGTCCGCCTTGGGATGCACGACGAGAAGCTCGGCCCACATCCGGGCGAATTCCGGGTCGCCCTCGCTTAGATTCTGGATGATCGCCTCGATAACCCTTGTTTCGCCAGCGGGATGATCCACCCAGTTGGCGAGCTGGGCTGGCCGGCCCTCGATCTCCTCGATGATTCCGCGCCCAAGCGCATGAAACGTCGTGACGCGGCACTCCAGGGCGTCCTCCGGGACCTGCAGCTGCGCAGCGATCCTCGTCCTGAGTTCATCGGCTGCGCTCTTGTTATAGGCTAGGAGCAGGATCTCGTCGGGCCGATAGAGTTGCTTCTCCAGCACGTAGGCAACCTTGCCGACCATCGTCGCGGACTTGCCGGAGCCTGCCGAGGCGACCAGCAGGTTGTTGTCC
>NZ_RZOS01001400.1:0-459 GCF_004022605.1 Mesorhizobium sp. M4B.F.Ca.ET.089.01.1.1 | reverse complement strand
CAAATGGGCCAATCAGTGGGACGAGTTCTCCCCGCAAGTCGAGGGCCAGGACCTGCTGTCCCTGTGGACGGCGGATATGGATTTCCGCGCCCCGGAAACCGTCATTGCGCGGCTGCGCGAGGCCGCGGACCACGGCATTTACGGCTATACACGCCGCGATCCGCGCCACTATGAGATCGTGCAATCGTGGTTCGCACGCCGGCACAACTGGTCGCCAGAACTGGAGACCCTGCTTCCCGCGCCGGCGATCATGCCGTCAGTGGCTGCGATACTGCGAACCTTCACGAAGCCCGGTGACGGCGTCATTGTGCAGTCGCCCGTCTATTCGCCCTATTTCGAAGTGGTTCAGGGAAACGGGCGGGTTCTGCTTACCAACCGGTTGCGGCTGCGCAACAACAGGTATGAGCTCGACCTGGACGATTTCGAGAAACTCGCGGCCGGCGGCGCCAAGGCGTTCCT
>NZ_RZOS01000013.1:0-38278 GCF_004022605.1 Mesorhizobium sp. M4B.F.Ca.ET.089.01.1.1 | reverse complement strand
GTCAAGGACGGTTCGGCCATGGAACGGCTGGCCGCGATCGACACGGCGGTGTTCGACAAGACCGGGACGCTCACACTCGGACAGCCGAGGCTGGTCAACGCGTCGTCAATCGACCCGACCATGCTGGCGATCGCAGCCGACATGGCCGCGCATTCGCGCCATCCGTTCTCGAAGGCCATAGCCGTTTTCGCGGGTTTTTCTGGTCAAACCAGGCTCGAGTCTGTCAGCGAGCACCCAGGCTTCGGCATCGAGGCCGTCACCGAGGGGAATACCTGGCGTCTCGGCCGGCGCGGATGGGCTGGATGGAAGGCTCGAACCGGCGGCGAAGGCAAATCTGGCGGCTTTGGCGGAACGGTGCTCTCGAAGAACGGGGCGATCGTCGCCGCGTTCGCGTTCGAGGATGCTGCGCGCGCCGATGCCAAGGTCGCGCTTCGAGCGTTGCAGGCTAGCGGCGTGGCCGTCGAGATGCTGTCCGGCGATACCACCAATGCCTGCGGCCAAGTCGCCAAGGCGCTGGGTATCGACAGCTTCGTTCCGGCGCTGCTTCCGTCCGGCAAGGTCGAGCGGATCGAGGCGCTGTCGAGGCAGGGCCACAAGGTTCTGATGGTGGGCGATGGGCTCAACGATACCCCGGCGCTTGGTGCGGCACATGTCTCGATGGCCCCCGCGACCGCGGCAGACGTCGGTCGCAATGCCGCCGACTTCGTCTTCCTGCGCGAAAGCCTTTTGGCAGTGCCTCTCGCCCTGGATGTCTCGAGGAAGGCAGGTCGGCTCATTCGCCAGAACATCGCCATCGCGATCGTCTACAACGCGTTTGCGGTGCCGATCGCCATATCGGGGCATGTGACGCCGCTGCTTGCGGCGGTCGCGATGTCCGCCTCGTCGCTGATCGTGATCGGAAACGCCCTGCGGCTGCAAGGTTCCGCGAGAAGTTCATCGGCTGAATTCGCTCCGCAAGATCGGCGCGCGCGCCCCGGCATGCTGGTTCAACTCTCATGACGACGCTCATCTACCTCATCCCGGTAGCGCTGTTCCTCGGTGCGCTTGGACTGACTGGCTTCCTGTGGGCCTTGAGAAGCGGTCAGTACGAGGATCTTGATGGAGCCGCGGCACGGATACTCATCGACCGCGACGACAAGCAAAATGACATCCGTCGAAGCCGGAAATGATTGAGATCAAGGCATCTGCCGCGCAAGATCTCGACAATGACCGATCGATATCACGGGAGGCAGACATGCAGGCCGACGCCATTATGACCGCACCGGTCATCGGGATAGGACCTACGGCGTCGATCTCCGATGCGGTAGGGTTGATGCTCTCCAGGAAGATCAGCGGCCTTCCGGTCATTGGCAGCGACGGCGCGCTGGTGGGCATTGTCAGCGAAGGAGACTTCCTGCGCCGCGGAGAGCTCGGCACGCAACGCAGGCGCTCGCGTTGGCTGGAGTTTCTCGTGAGCCCCGGAAGAGCCGCCGACGAATATGTTCAAGCCAACGGACGGCGTATCGAGGAGGTAATGACGACGGATGTCGTTACGGTATCCCCCAGCGTATCGCTGCCCGAGATCGTCGAACTCATGATGCGCCATCACGTCAAACGTATTCCCGTCGTCGACGATGGCAACGTTGTCGGCATTGTCACCCGCTCCGATCTTCTGCGGGCATTGCTGAATGCCTTGCCCGGACCGGCCCCTACAGCCACGGACGACGATCAGATCCGTCAGAAGATTATTGCCGAGCTTGCGAAGCAGAAATTGGCCGGCAAGGACATGATCGACGTGACGGTGGACAAAGGGGTAGTGATACTGAGCGGTGCCATCTTCGACGAACGCGAACGGCAGGCAGCCATTGTCGCCGCTGAAAATGTCGGCGGCGTAAGTGCGGTGACGGATAACCTTTTCTGCGCGGGGCCGCTGTCGGTGGTGCTTGTCTCTTAGTTCAGCACGGCAGAAATTCTGCATGACCCAAAATTCGAATTAATATCCGCGTTGAACCTAGGTCGCGGCTATTGCCAACAGAGGCCGCAGCAGCGTCAAGGCAAATACAACAAGCGCCGCGCCCGCGATCCTGTCTGCCATTTCTTCGCCTCCGCTGAGCCGCCTACCGAGCAAGATCCACATCGAGCCGGAGGCGGCTGTGGTCACCAAGAGCACAATCCAGAACAAGCCCAAGTCATATGGCCTCGCGTCTACCGGCACGGTTGCCAGACAATATATGAAGGCTTTCGGGTTGAGGGCAGTCGTTACCAGAACAGAAAGGCCATCCCCGTCTTCGGATGCGTCGATCCGGTCGATGCCTATCAGACGCACGCCAAGTATTGCGAGCCATACGGCTGCACCCAGCTTGAGTACCTGAACGCGTCGGACGGCAGGCGCAGCGCAAACCAGCAGGCTGCTGCGATCCCCTATCCGCAGGCCTGTGCGACCAAGAGTGCAATCGCCTTCTGCCGCTTGGCCGCGCCGGCCATCAGAAGAGCATTGGTTGGCCCGGGCGCGACGAAGAGCAGAAATGCTTCCAGGAAAAACAGCCTGCTCAAAACTGCCTGTCCCGTGGAGGCAAATCCATCACCTGCAAACTCGGTTTGACACGGTGGCACTTGTCAAACCCCGGAAGTCCAACGGCATTCGCAGACCTCTCCGCTACGCGCAAGCGATGGGACGCTACATGCGGTCGGCCGCTGCTGAAAGCAACTATCGCTGGCCGGCCGCATGCTGCAGCCGTGCAATGAGGTCGCGGTTGCGGCAGTAATCTGGTGGGTCGTCGGCTTGCAGGTGTTGGTCAAGCCAGGTCGAACATTCATCCTGGTGACCGCAGGAGCGGCAGCGGTCTACCGCCCGGTTGGTAACGGCGGCATGGTCCGCGATGACCTTCAACTGTCTGTCGACGCCGAGCTTCTGCATCATGCGTCCCATCAAGGCGGTCCTGGCGTCTACTGAAATCAGGTAGTCGAGAAAAGTCATTGGGATCACTCCTGTTCTCAGCCATGATCGTCAATGCTGGGGGCCGCCGCCTTGATCTTGGTCAACAGGCAACTCCGGCTCGGATGATTCCGGCCGGCGGTCAATACGACATGAAGCGATGGATGCCGTTGCTCTCGATCAGCGAGCGAGTGACGCCGCCGAAGGCCCATTCCCGCAGGCGGCTGTGGCCGTAGGCGCCGGAGACGATCAGGTCGGCCTGGATCGAGTGCGCGAATGCAAGCAACCGGTGACCGTCAGCCTCATCGGGTATCAGTTCAGTCCGTGCCATGATGCCGTGATGTTCGAGATAGGCGGCGATATCGGCGAGACTGTCGCGGATGCTTTCATGACGGTCGGTATCCATAGTGACGATAACCACTCTGTTGGCGCCGGCGAGGAACGGCAACGCATCGGCAATCGCCCGTCGCGCCTCCCTGGTGTCCTTCCAGGCGACCAACACGGTCTTTGCCATGACATGTTCGGCATTGCTCGCGGCAATGAGGATGGGCCGGCCTGCGCCGAGCGCCAGGCTCCCGATATCGACGGCGCGATAGACATTTTCGCCACCTCCGCCGGTGACTATAAGGTCGGCCGCGCGGGAGGACTCGCTGAGGAACCGTGTGGGACTGCACACCGCCTGCCCCCATTCACTGCTCACCGATGCCGGTACCAACCTCTCGAACTCGGCCCTAAGCTCGGCAAGCCGTTTTTCGATCTCGGTTCGCTGGATCTGCATGACCTCGCCCTCGTAGACCAGACCGTTACCGGTGGCGACGAGGGGCGGAACATCGGCGGCCGCTAGGCCAACAAGGTGCGCTCCGAAGCGCTCGGCCAGTTCGACCCCCAGTTTCACCAAGGGCGCGGGCGGTGCATCTATCGCAAGATTTGCAATGATTGACTTATAGGCCATGCAAGGCACCTTTTTCAGAAGTCGTCGGGTGCCTGAACGATTGCATTCGCCGGCGCCCGATGCCTTGATGCGAGTCAAAAGCGCCGCCGTTTTCGTTCTGAGACGTTTGCCTCGATAGGTTTGGCGCAAGCGGCCAGGAGTGATAATTAGCCCTTCTTGCAAGAGTGGCCGAATCCAAGGACTTCAGGTGAGCCAAGACGAAGCGCCTATTTTGCCGGTCGGCGGGACGAAGCTGAAATCCGTTCTGTCACAGATGTTCGAGCAGGCTCCCGGCTTCATGGCCCTCGTGCGTGAGCCGGATCATGTCTTCGAACTGACCAACACCGCCTACCAACGTCTGATCGACAACAGGCAGGTGATTGGCAAGCCGGTGCGCGAGGCGCTTCCCGAGCTCGAAGGTCAAGCGTTTTTCGAACGGCTTGACGAGGTGTACAAGACCGGCGAGCCACATAGAGGCCAGGGGGAAAAGGTCGTCCTTCGCAACAGGCCCGATGAGCCCGCAGAAGAGCGCATCCTCGATTTCGTCTACCAGCCGATCAAGGATGACAATGGCCGCGTCACTGCGATCTTCGTCGAAGGCACGGATGTTAGCGAGCTGTCCTTTGCGAATGCCGCACTTCGGCTGCGTGAGGACCATCTGCGTTCGATCTTGGCAACGGTGCCGGATGCAATGGTCGTCATCGATGAGCAAGGCCGCATCCAATCCTTCAGCACAGCCGCAGAGACGTTGTTCGGCTATGCATCGAGCGAAGTCATAGGCCAGAATGTCAGCCTGCTGATGCCGGCACCCTATCGCGACGAGCATGACGCCTATCTGCACCGCTATCTGACAACCGGAGAGCGCCGGATCATCGGGCTTGGTCGCACGGTCACCGGAATGCGCAAGGATGGTTCGACCTTTCCCATGGAACTTTCCGTCGGCGAGATGCATCCGGGAACCGGACGCTTCTTCACCGGCTTCTGCCGCGACCTGACCGAACGCCATCGGGCAGAAGCCAGAATACAGGAGCAGCAACAGGAGCTGCTTCACATGGCGCGGTTTACCGCGCTTGGCGAAATGGCCTCCACGCTTGCGCATGAGATCAACCAGCCGTTGACGGCCATTACCAACTATCTGAAGGGCAGTCGCAGGCTGCTTGAGAAAAGCACGGAAGAGAACGCGCCAATGTTGAGGGACGCCGTCGAGAAGGCGGCGGAACAGGCCTTGCGGGCGGGAGATGTCATCCGGCACCTTCGCGATTTCGTTTCAAGAGGTGAAAGCGAACGACAGGTCGAACGGCTGCCGAAGCTGATCGAAGAGGCCGCGTCGCTAGCCCTGGTCGGCGCCAGGGAGGCCGATGTCCGCGTCAGCTATCATCTTGACCCGGCAGCCGAGCTCGTGCTCACCGATCGCATCCAGATCCAGCAGGTTCTGCTCAACCTCATGCGCAATGCCGTCGAGGCCATGCAGGGGGCACCGCGCCGTGAGTTGCGGGTGGCTACGACCGCACGTAGCGACGGAATGGCGGAAGTGAGCGTGGTAGACACCGGCCCGGGCTTGGCGCCCGAGGTTTCGACCCAGCTCTTCCAGCCCTTTGTCACCACCAAGAAACAGGGCATGGGTGTCGGCCTGTCGATTTGTCGCACTATTGTTGAATCGCATGGCGGTCATATCTGGGCCGAGCCAATGCCAGGCGGAGGAACCGCTTTCCGGTTCACCTTGCGCGTCGTGGAGAAGGAAGAGGTCGCCAATGGCCGGTAGTGATGTCGTGCATGTGGTTGACGATGATGTCGATGTTCGCAAGTCGCTTGGCTTCCTGCTCGCGACAGCTGATTTTGCCGTGCGCCTGCATGAGTCCGCGACCGCCTTTCTCGCGACTGCGCCGAAGACTATCGATGGCTGCATCGTCACCGACGTGCGTATGCCCGGGATCGACGGGATAGAGTTCCTGCGGCAGCTGCGGACACGCGGACATACCGTCCCGGTAATCGTGATGACGGGTCATGCGGATGTTGCGCTCGCCGTTCAGGCGATGAAGGAGGGAGCCGCCGACTTCATCGAGAAGCCGTTCGACGATCAGGTGCTCATCGATGCGATTCGATCAGCGCTGGACAACCGCAATCTGGCGGTCGCAACGCACCCGCAAGCCGCCGAGATCCGAAATTGCCTATCGACCCTGTCGGAGCGTGAGCGACAGGTGCTCGACGGACTGGTGTCGGGACTGCCTAATAAGTCGATAGCTTACGACCTCGGCATCAGTCCGCGCACCGTCGAGATCCATCGCGCAAACGTCATGAGCAAAATGGGCGCCGGCAGCCTGTCGCATCTGGTACGCATGGCGTTGATCGCCGATTCCAAGCACTAGGCCGGGGCGGGAAGCGAACCCGCCTGCCTATTTTCTGCTTCCCAGTCACGCCAGTGTGTTGGGCGGATGTCGACGCGCACGCCGGTGACGGCATCCCGCCAGCCTTCCTGCACCTTCCTGCAGGGGAATACGAGCGCGTGCAGGCCGTCCTCGTCGATAACGGCCAGTTCGAGATTTCGACCAAACGGAGCGCTTGCGATCGGATTCCACATCCCGCCACCATTGAGGGAAATGTCGGCCCGCGCTTTGACTTGAATCATTTTTTTCAAAGCATTCGAAGGTCTGCCCCCGACGCCCGGCAGGCCGGGCCGCCGATTTGACACGCCTCCTGTCCCGACTAGATCACCATGCTAACCGCGGAGAGAGTGCGCCGGTCGACATAGGCTTGGGCCAGGGCCGCCAGACGGAATCACACAAATGCGGTGTTTTCGGCCCGCATTTGTAGTACTTTCTGCCCTCGCTAAATCTGGCTTCTCGCCGACAGCGGTTCGAGGTTGAGGGCGATGCTTAGAGTCGTAGACAATCCCTTGACCGTTCTGTCGAACCGGGAGCGGATGATAGCGACAAAGTTCGCTGAGGGGATGACATATCGTGAAATCGGCGAGATGTTCTTCATAGCGCCGGCCACGGTTCGGACCCATCTGTCGGCGATCTATCGGAAACTCGACGTTCGCAGCAAAGTGGCGCTCGCTGCATTGCTTGCGGATCGCCGCCTCCAAGAACTCGACCAGTTACCATTCGAACGCCGTTCGACAGACCTGTGTGGGCCGCCTGTCGTCGCAGTTCTCCCGTTTGACAACCTCGGTGGAGAAGAACGCTGGACGCGTATCGCGGAAGGGTTGTCGGCGGACATCATCGTTGATCTCGCCCGTTACCACGACTTGGGCGTGATAGCCCGCCAGACAATGCTCTCATACAAGGAGCGGCGCGAGGATGTTCGATCCATCGGACGAGAGTTGAGTGCCGACTATGTGATGGAAGGAACCGTGCAAGCGGAGGGCCAGCGGGTACGCATCTGGGTGCAACTCGTCGACTCCCGCACAGGGGTTGATGTTTGGACAGCGCGTTATGATCGGTCCGCAGAAAACCTGTTTGCGATGCTGGACAGCGTGACCGAAAACGTCATCAATGTCGTTGCTACTTGCCACGGTCAACTCGCCAACCTGCGACGCGATGCAGTGCGTCGGAGGCCACCAACAAGTTTGCAAGCCTATGATTGCTACCTGCTTGGCCTTGAGCAGAAGCACCTTTTCACCCGAGATTCGAACAAGGAAGGGATACGGCTACTGACGCGTGCAGTCGAGCTTGATCCGGGTCTTGCAAGAGCCTGGACCGCGCTGGCTCTTGCGCATGCTGTGGATGCTTGCAACGGGTTTTCCGATGATGTTTCTGTCTCTATTGAGAGCTGGAGCGCATGTGTCAAGAAAGCGCTGGCCCTCGATCCGGCCGATATTTACGCACGAATAATGCTCGCTGATCTTCGGGCTTTGCAGGGCGATATCGACGCTGCTGTCGAAGAACATGAGCGAGTCTTGGCGTCGTCCCCAAACAACGCTGACACACTTGCCTTGCTTGCAGGAAGCTTGGCTCTTGTTGGGAGCGACGCCAAGCATGGCTACGAATTGGCCAAGCGAGCGATCCGGCTAAATCCTAATGTTCCGTGGTACTTTGGAATGTTGGGGCGCTGCTGCTTTGTCCTTGGCCTGTACCGGGAATCGTTGGTTGGGCTGCGTCGGTCCCCGTCCGACTCGCCCGCCACGCTTCTGTTCTTTGCAATGGCTCATGCGATGCTTGGTGAAACCCTGCGGGCCACCAAGATAGCTGCGCGACTGAAGGACGAGTTCCCGAGCTTCACTCCCGAACTGTTCATCAACACGTACCCGGTCACCAATCCAGTGGCCATTGCCGCAATCAGAGAGGGCTCCCGGCGTGCGGGTCTATCGTAACTTCTTTCCGTTTCTGAGGCCGGCAGCTTTCCTGAGCCAGCAGCCTTAGCACAAGCGGCGAATGACCGCTCATGGATGCAAAGCTGCCGTTGCGACCGAGTTAGTTTTTGAATGGTCGTCAATCGGGGGCGGCGCTGGGCGCGAGCTAACGATCAGAAGTGCCCTCACTTCCACCGTAACCGATGTTCCGCTCCTACGTTACACTCGCCATTGATCCGCAGACCGATTGCTGCCCTGATTAGCTGAAGCGGTCGGTTGAGCGAGAGCTTCTTCTCGCCGGATTGAACGACATGATAAGCGGGCCTATGGGACTCAAGAATTATCTGATCGAAGGCGGTTCCGGCACTGGAAAAACGTCTGTCGCTACCGAACTGGAGCGGCGGGGTTATCATGTCGTCCACGGCGACCGGGTCCTGGCCTATGTCGGCGACCCTGAAACAGGCAAGGCATTGCCAGGGCCACCCGAAGGCGAGGATCGCATCGTTTGGGCATATGCGCACTGGATTTGGCCCGTCGACAAGGTCCGGGCCATTGCTGCCGACACGACCCATCCTGCCACCTTCTTCTGCGGCGGATCGCGCAATTTCCATAAATTCCTGGACTTATTCGACAAGGTCTTTGTGCTCGACGTAGACGTTGAGACTTTGAACCGACGATTAGATGGGCGACCGAATGAGCCAGGTTTCGATCCGGCCGAGCGGCGGCTGGTACTGCGCAACCATCATACCCGGGAATATCTTCCCGTCGGCATCGATATCGACACGGCGGGTACGGTCCCAAGCGTCGTCGACAATATCCTCGCTCAACTCGCCTGAAGCCCTGAACGCATCGCGAATAGGATGGGGAAGCATTCGAAAATATTACGGGAGGACGCTAGTCGCCTGAACGGCTCACCAGCGGCGCTGAGACTTTGTACCCGACCGCAGCCTGCGTATCGGCAAGCCCGACACTAAGCGGTGTTCTCAGGCCACGGCCTTAAGCCCGGGAGCGGCGATGTAGGCCCAGGGCAGAAGCTCGTCGATCTGGCTGTTTGGGTGGCCGTTGACGATCCTGGCGAGCACGTCGGCGGGGTAGCCGAGCGGCTCGAAGTCGTTCAGCTTGCAGGTCTCGATCAGCGAAGCGGCGACGGCCCAGTGCTCGGCGCCGCCGTCGGGACAAGTCAATTTGCCGTTCCGTTGAGCTTTCACGGCGCCTCGCAGCCCGCCCGCGGCTGACAGCCAGTTGTCAGCTTGGTCGTGGGATATTGCATCCGAAGCGTACCAGATGGGTCGCCTCTGCAAGGCTCAATGTGGAAGCACAATTCCGATGAAACAGATTGCCCTGTCACTTTTGGTGATCGCCGCCTCCGGCTCCTATGTCTTGGATCAGGCCGACAAGCGGCCAGCTGACGATGTGCTTGGTTCAGCGCTGCCGGCAGACGCAACAGTGGCGGCCGCCGCAACGGCGCCGGTGTTCCGGACGTTGCCGGCACCCTCACCCCAGTTCAGAACAAGGTTCCCGATTGCAAGGGAAACGACGGCGGGAATAGCAGTAGCCGCCAAGCGGTCACATGATCCAATCAAGCAGACAGCGGTTACAGTAGCGCCACAACCCTCGCCGGCGCCACCGGAGCAGCCAGTAGCGCCGGCTGTGACCGATCCTGCGTCATCATCCCCTTCATTCGCGGTGACTCCAGCCGTCTACATACCAGTCCCGCAGCCAAGGCCGGCATATCCGGACGCGCCTGCACGCTTTGCCCCGGTGGGTATGGAGGTCGCCTCACACGGCTATGCCGACGGCGTCTACACTGGCCCGCCCGCCGATGCCTATTACGGCATCATCCAGATTCAAACCCTGGTACAGGGTGGGCAGCTTACGGCGCTGAAGGTGCTGAAATACCCATCCGACCGCCGCACCTCCATCAACATCAACAGGCAAGCGCTGCCTATGCTACGCGACGAAGCGATCAGCGCCCAAAGCGCGAATGTCGACATTATTTCAGGCGCGACGCTGACCAGCAGGGCCTTCATCCAGTCGCTGCGCGGCGCGCTGATGAAGGCGTCGTCCTAGGTCCATGCGTGAAACGTGTGTTTTGATGGGAATGCCCATTACGGTCGACATCGGCGGCGCGTCGAGCGGTGAGCTGATCGAGACGGTCTTCGGCTATTTCGAGCATATCGACCGGCGCTTCAGCACATATCGGGCCGATAGCGAAATCACGGCCATCAACCGCGGCGACGTGCCCGTCGTAGAGTGGAGCGGCGAGATGACCGAAGTGTTTGCTCTCGCGCAGCAGACGAAAGACGAGACCGACGGATACTTCGATATTCGCAAGCCCGACGGGTCGCTCGATCCATCTGGCATTGTCAAGGGCTGGGCAATCCGCAACGCGGCAGCCATCGTTCAGAGAGCCGGCATCAGAGATTTCTTCATCGAGGCGGGAGGCGACGTCCAGTCCAGCGGCAAGAATGCCTCGGGCCATGACTGGAGCGTCGGCATCCGCAACCCCTTCAACGCCCAAGAGATCGTAAAAATCGTCTATCCCCGTGGTCGCGGACTGGCGACCTCCGGAACCTATGTCCGGGGACAACACATCTATAACCCGCATGCAATTGACAGTCCGATCCAGGACATCGTCAGCCTCACCGTCATCGGCGCCGATGTGCTCGAAGCCGATCGTTTCGCCACTGCTGCCTTCGCCATGGGCCGGGACGGCATTCTCTTCATCGAGCGGACGCCTGGCCTGGAGGGCTATGTCATAGACACCAATGACCGCGCCACACCGACAACGGGGTTCGTAGCCCTTTGCCTGCCATGATCAAAACCATCGACCGATTTCTTGATCATCTGACCATGTACCGGCTGGTCCTCTACTATCTGATGGCGCTCGTCAGCGCGGCGCTCGTGCTCGGCTTCGCCAAGCTCGTGCCAAATGATCCGATTGCGCTCGCCTTCACGACGGCTTTGACGCTGGCCGCCTGCTGGCTCACCAACAAGGTTTTTGCGCACGTCTTTGCGGTCCCGGCCAACAACGAGTCCGTTTACATCACCGCGCTCATCCTTGCGCTCATTCTCGATCCGGTAGCCGCCACGGACATCAAGGGAATCGCGGCGGTGGTGTTCGCGTCCGTCTGGGCGATTTCATCCAAATTCATTCTCGCCATCGGGCGGAAGCATCCTCTCAATCCGGCTGCATTGGGCGTGGCGCTGTCCGCGCTGCTGCTCGACCAACCAGCCACTTGGTGGGTTGGCGGCAATCTGGCGTTGCTTCCGCTCGTGCTCCTCGGCGGCATGCTCATTGTCCGGAAACTGCGCCGGCTCGATCTTGTCTCGACTTTCATTGTCGTGGCGCTGGCGACGGTGTTGGCAACGACCGAGCCGTCGCAATACGGTAGCGCACTCAGCCAGACGCTGGGTTCATCAACGCTGCTGTTCTTCGCCTTCGTCATGCTGACAGAGCCACTGACCGCGCCGACGATGCGGCGGCCGCGTATCGCCTTTGCCGCCATCGTCGGCTTTCTGTTTGCTCCCAACATCCATATCGGCCCGCTCTATTTCACACCCGAACTGGCGCTGCTCGCCGGCAACCTGTTTGCCTATGCGGCAGGCCCCAAGGGCCGCTTCGTGCTGACGCTCGAACGCATAGAGCAATCGGCCGTCGATAGCTTTGACTTCGTCTTCCGGTCGCCGCGCAAGCTCGCCTTTGAGGCTGGCCAATATCTTGAATGGACGCTTGGCCTCGATCGTGCCGACAATCGCGGCAACCGCCGTTATTTCACGGTGGCCTCGGCGCCGACGGAGGAAACGGTCCGGCTCGGCGTAAAATTCTATCCGCAATCAAGCGCCTTCAAGCGCGGACTGATGACCATGAAGCCAGGCAGCACGATCCACGCCGCGCAACTGGCCGGCAACTTCACGCTGCCCGCCCGACGTGAGACCAAGATCGCTTTCCTGGCCGGGGGCATCGGCATCACGCCTTTTCGCTCCATGTTGCAATATCTCCTCGACCGCAAGGAGCGGCGACCGATCGTCATGCTCTACGGAACCGAGGGACAGCAGGACATCGCATATCGCGACGTGCTTGGCGCGGCCAGGCAGGAACTTGGTATAATGACGGTCCACGCTGTGGCGCGCGGTGGCGAGCGCGGGCAGTATCCCGGCTACATCGACGAGCGCCTGATACGTCTGGCAATACCCGACTACCTCGAGCGCACTTTCTACATTTCCGGCCCGCAAGCGATGGTCAAGGCGCTGCGTCAGAAACTGCTGGCGATGGGCGTTCGCCGCTCGAAGATAAAGGTCGACTATTTCCCGGGCTTTGCCTGAAGCATGCTCAACCGTGTCGCGGCAAGGAAATGGTCACAGCCAGACCCGGATCGGCGTTAGCCATGGCAAGGCGTCCGCCGTAGGCTTCGACGATGTCGGAAACGATGGCCAAGCCAAGGCCGTTGCTGCCGCCCCTGCTGTCGAGCTGGACGCCACGCGACAAGGCGGACTCCCGATCGGTATCCGCAATACCCTGGCCATCATCCGCGACGGTGACAATCACCTCTCCAGCTGCCTCCGATGCATCGACACGGACTGAGGACTTTGCATAGCGTGCCGCGTTCTCGACCAGATTACCGAGGATTTCCGACAGGTCGCCTTCGTCGATTGGCGCCGTTAGATCTTCCGCAACGTCCATCTTGAATGAAAGCTGCTTGCCGCTTGGTGTCCGTTTGACGACTGCAACGACGCCAGCCACGACGTCAGACACAAGGCAGGATGCCTTGCCGGAGACGCCGGGCGCGAGGCGCGCGCGCGCGAGCTCCCGCTCGACATGGCGCCGGATCGCTCCTGCGCTCTTCTCGATCTCGTCAGCCAGATCCGCCTCGCCTTTCTTGCGCAACGCTCGGATGTCGGCCGACAGGACTTGCAGTGGCGTCTTGAGGCCGTGCGCCAAATCCGTGGCACGCGAGCGCGCTCGCGAAAGCGCCTTTTCCTGGGCATCGAGAAGACGATTGATTTCGTCCGCGAGCGGCTGCACCTCGCTTGGTGCCACCACATCGAGCCGTGCCATTCGCTGCGCGATCACGTTTCTGACGGCGACCCGCAAGGTCTCCAGCGGAGCAAGGCCGATGGTGATCTGGATGAAAAACGCGGCCATTAGGACTGCAGCGAGCATCAAGAGAGCCGGAGCGAGATCGCGAACATATTCGCTTACAGACAACTCAACGGTTCGATGATCTTCCGCCACGATTGCACGAAAGGAATGGCCTCCAGCATCGATGATCGTACGCTCGACCGCAATACTGAGTTCTCCGCCCGGGCCCGTGAACTCCTCGACGGTTCGCAGCCCACCACTTGCGCTCCGGGCAGGGAGGAGCAGCTTGGCGTCCCATAATGATCGCGAACGCTCAAAACTGCCGGTGGCGATGTCCTCCACCTGCCAGTAGTAGCCGGAGAGTGGATTGGCAAACCGCGGGTCGGTCAGCACCGGGGTCACAACAAGGCGACCATCGCTGGCGAAAGTTGTTGCGCCGATGAGTTCGTTGAGGTCGACCGTTAGTTCGCCCACCACGCGCCGCTCGACGTGAAGTTCGAACAGATAGCGCAAGCCGGCGCCGGCGATCGCGAGTGCGACAAGAATCGAGATGGTTGCCGCCAACCACAGCCGGAAGCGGATCGAGTTTCCCATCAGGCGGGATCATCGGGCATCAGATACCCGAACCCGCGTCGTGTTTCGATGACATCGCTGCCGAGCTTCCGCCGCAACCGCGCTACAATGACCTCGATCGTGTTCGGATCGCGGTCGTTACCTGAATCGTACAAATGTTCGGCAAGTTCGGTCGGCGCCACCACCCTCCCGGCGTGATGCATCAGAAACGCCAGGAGCCGGTATTCCAGCGGCGAAAGGGAAACGGGTATCCCACGGAGAGTGATGCGCATCTGGCGGGTGTCAAGAAGCAACGGCCCGGACTTCAACACGGGTGCCGCCTGCCCAGCCGAGCGACGCAGGATTGCCCGCAACCGGGCAAGCAGTTCTTCCATTTCAAAGGGCTTCGGAAGATAGTCGTCAGCGCCGGAATTAATGCCCTCGACACGCTCCGTCCACATCCCCCTTGCAGTCAGAATGAGAACCGGAAACCGGCGCCCGTTGGCCCGCCAGCGCTTCAGGACAGTAAGACCATCGAGCTTGGGGAGACCGATATCCAGAACGGCAGCGTCATAGTTCTCCACATCGCCAGCGAACCAGGCAGTTTCGCCGTCCTGCACCACATCGACAGCCATTCCGGATGCCCTGAGAGCAGTCGCGACATCGGCAGCTATGCGGGCCTCGTCCTCAGCCAGGAGGATCTTCATCTGTCTTCCTCCCCGTCGTGCAAGATGACACCGGCACCGGCGTCCACATCGACGATCGTTCGCCGGCCATCGGCGCCGACGACCTGGAACCGGTAGATCCACTTGTTGGCTCTACGCACGAGATTGACCGCGACGACGTCACCCGGGGCCTGCGTGCGTACGATGTCGAGAATATCGGCAAGGCCCTTTATTTCGCCCTGCTCATAAAGGTCGCGCGCCCGGTCGTGGTCGCCATCGTCGTCCTCGTCGGCGAGCGTGCCGACCGGCTGGACCAGGACAAACACGGTCAGGCCCAAGATAGCGAGGCGCTTCAAGCTGGCCATCATGAACTCGGCTTGTCGCACGTCGAAGCTTTCAATCCGCTGTCAACCATCCTCAGCTGCCTGCAAGCAAGAGTTCTCTATCAAGGCATGATGGCCGCCAATCATGGCAGCGCCGAGAAGGACGTCGAAACCATGCGCAATTCCTTGTTTTTGCTCCTAGCACTTGGGACCCTGACCATCTTTGCCGCGCCGGCGGCTGCTGGATCGGACGAAGGCTCATGCAGCGCATCGTCTTCCGCCGCGCAGCCCGGACCGATCAATCTCGACGCTATCCCCATGCAGGATGCTACCGGCCCCAAGGCCATCAGGGGCGTGGGCGATGACGACGAATGCGGCGACGGTCTCACCTCAGACAAGGCCGCTTTGAACAGCACCGATGACGACGACGGCCTGGGAGAAGACGACTGAAATCACCGACCTAATCTTGCCTGGGCATCATTGACGCCAGGCCCCGCAGCTCGTCTCCAACGCCGAGTCCCCTTCGCTTCGCCAATTTGCAAGCCCGTCTCCGGAGAGTTTTTCTGATGATCGCAATCCAACATATCCACCCCATCCTCGTGCATTTTCCAATTGTGCTCATCTACACGCTCGTGGTCCTCGACCTCGTGGCACTTGCGAGCAGCAATGCCGTGACGAGACGCTCGGGCGTGGGCACGATTTCCACATTCGTTGCGCTCGCAGCAGGAGTCTTCGCCACAGGAACCTGGTTCTACGGCGGACTGGCGCTTGACCATGCCGAAGCTGCCGGCTTCAGCAGCGCCATAGCGGAGACGCACGAAAGCCTTGGCGGAATCACGGCATTTGCCCTTCTGACCTGGGGGGTCGTCAGATTCGCATTGTGGGTCCGCAATCGCGAGTTGGGATCACTGGCGATCGCCGTTCCGGTAATCGAAGTTGCAGGCGCGGCACTTGTAACCGTCACCGCCTACTACGGCGGCCTGCTTGTCTATGATCTGGGTGTGAATGTGGCCAGAGCCGCCACAGGCGGCTGAGGCCTGTCTCCAAGCCTGGCGACAATTGTCGATAGGCGAAGTGCCTGCATTCCCACCATGCTTCCGACCTCAGCCATGCGGCTCTGATTGAATGCTGGTTGAATGGGGTATGGTCCCGCCGAAGGCGCGCCCCGCCCTTGTTCGATGCTGGTGTCTGTTTTCATGTTCGAAGAACCAGCGCTTCGTCATCTCCGAGGCCAATAGATAGACCCCGGTGATGGCGATGAGCCCGACAAGCACAGGCAGAGGCAGAGGCACAAAGCCGAAGTTTGCGGCGACGGGAACGTAGGGCATCGCGATCGCGACAAGCGCGACAGCAAGCGTAAGCCAGGCAAGCAGCGGGCTGGGGCGGCTCATCCAAAACGCCTTGTGCGTGCGCACGATGAGCACGATGGCGAGTTCTGTCAGCAGCGACTCGACGAACCATCCTGTCTGGAACGTAGCCGCCGTCGCATTCGCAAGAAGCAGCAGGAAAGCGAAGGTTGCAAGGTCGAACAGCGAGCTGACCAGGCCAAAGCCGACCATGAATCGCCTGACGAAGCTGATGTCCCAACGGCGCGGCCGGCGCAGCTGGTCCCGGTCGACATTGTCGGTGGCGATGGCCAGCGAAGGAATGTCGGACAGGAAATTGTTGAGCAGGATCTGTGCCGCCAGGAGCGGCAGGAAAGGCAGGAACAGCGACGCGACGGCCATGCTGATCATGTTGCCGAAATTGGCACTGGTCGTGATGGAGATGTACTTCATCGTGTTGGCGAACGTCTTGCGGCCGTCGTCAATCCCGCGCACGAGCACGTCCAGATCCTGTTTGAGGAGGACGATGTCGGCGGCCTCGCGGGCGACATCAACAGCCCTGTCGACGGAGATGCCGATGTCCGCCTCGTGCAGCGCGGGCGCATCGTTGATGCCGTCGCCTAGATAGCCGACAACATGGCCACAGCTGCGCAAAGCCTGAACGATGCGCTCTTTCTGGTTAGGGTCAATCTCCACGAAGAGATCGGTCTGCTGGACGCCTGCGAAAAGTCCGCTCTTTGTCAGTTTCGACAGGTCTTCACCGGTCATGATCCTGTCAGCCCGCAGGCCGAGTGCGTCAGCAAGGTGCGCGGTGACGTAACGGTTGTCACCCGAAATGACCTTCACGGTAATGCCACGGTGAGCGAGTGCCGCCAGCGTCTCCATGACGCCGTCCTTCGGCGGATCGAGGAAGAGCAGGAAGCCAGCGAACGTCAGATCGGTCTCCTCCTTCCTAGATCCGGCGCCCTGGCTTTTGATGTGGCGGATTGCCACTCCCAGGACACGATAGCCGTCCGCGCTCCATCGTCGGAACTTCTCATCGATTGCGGCGCGAAGCGTGTCGTCCAAGGGTTGTGACCCTTTTGCGGTTCGAACAAACCCACAGGCGTTCAGGACATTCTGCACTGCGCCTTTTGTGATCAGGAGGTCTTCGGCGTCCTTGGTCCGCACGACAACGGAAAGGCGCTTACGGATGAAGTCGTAGGGAATCTCATCGACCTTCGCAAAGGCGGTCAACCTTGCGTCCCCGCCTTGCGTGCCGGCTATCGCTTCGTCAAGCGGGTTCTTCAATCCGGTCTGCATGGTCGCGTTGAGACGCGCCCAGAGCAGGACATCCGCCGATGAGTTGCCATCGGGATCGAGCCATCCATCGAGCTGAATGATCCCTTCCGTCAGCGTTCCGGTCTTGTCGGTGCAGAGCAGGTCCATGCTGCCCAAATTCTCGATGGCATCGAGACGGCGAACGATGACGCCATTGGCCGCCATGGCGTGGGCACCCCGAGCCAGCGTCACGCTGATAATCGCCGGAAGGAGTTCTGGCGTAAGGCCGACCGCCAGCGCCAGCGAAAACAACAGCGATTCAATCAGCGGCCGATGGAGAAGAAGATTGGCGAAGAACACCAGGATGACAATCGCCAGCATGATCTCCGTCATCAGATAGCCAAAAAGCCTGATCCCGCGGGCAAAGTCCGTCTCCGGGACACGTCGTTCGAGGGCCGCTGCGATTGACGCGAACTCGGTGCGCTGGCCGGTTGCCACCGCAAGCACAGTCGCGGTGCCACTGCGGACCGACGTCCCTGCGAAGACGGCGTTGGCGCGCTGTGCGACGGAAGCGCCCGGCGCCGACCGGCCCGGCGCTTTTACAACTGGAAAGGTCTCGCCGGTCAGGACTGCCTCGCTGACATTGAAATCGCGCGCATCCAGAATGATGCCATCAGCGGGAACAAGGTTTCCCGCCGAGAGACGGATCACATCGCCGGGCACAACCTTTTCGGCTCCGATCGAGCGCTCGACGCCGTCACGCAGGATTGCGACCTTGCGCGAAATGCGCCCTTTGAGCGCCTCTGCCGCACGTGACGCGCCGTATTCCTGGGTAAAACTCAGGACACAGCTAGCCAGCACAATCGCGCCGATAATCGCAGCCTCCTGGCTCTGACCGACCAAGGCCGACACGGCGGCCGCGAAAATGAGGATCAGGACAAGCGGACTACGGAACTGGCGGACGAACACTGTTAGTATCGAGGTGCCTGACTGCGATGCTGGTGTGTTTGTGCCGAATTTCGACAGCCTTGATACGGCCTCGGAGGTGCCAAGCCCAGAGACCGACGTCTTGAGGCGTCGCAGAAGATCATTGATCTCCATTGACCAAAAGGCGTCGTCGTCAACAATTCCCGTCGGTGCGGGGACGGGTTGTTGGCCGACTTCGCCGGGCACGATACCAGAAACCATCAGCATGACATGAAGCGGTTGATGCTGCTGTCTTCGATCAGCGAGCGGGTGACACCGCCAAAGGCCCATTCCCGCAGGCGGCTGTGGCCGTAGGCGCCGGAGACGATCAGGTCGGCATGGATTGAACGCGCAAACGCAACCAGCCGGTCGCCCTCCGCCTCGCCAGCCAGCAGTTCGGTTTGCGGCATGATGCCATGGTTTTCGAGATAAGCCGCGACATCGGCGAGGCTGTATCGGGCGCTCTCGCTGCGGTCTGTATCGATGGTGGCGACAATGACCTCGTTGGCCACGGCCAGGAAAGGCAATGCATCGGCTATCGCCCGTCGCGCCTCCCTGGTGTCCTTCCAGGCGACCAGCACGGTCTGTGCCATGACATGTTCGACATTGCTTGCGGTGACGAGGACTGGTCGGCCTGTTCCCAGCGCAAGGCTCCCGACATCCACGGCACGGAAGACATCTTCTCCATCCCCACCACCGGTAACGATGAGGTCGGCGGCTCGGGCGGAAACGCTCAGGAAGCGGGTTGGACTGCTGACTGCCTGCCCCCATTCGCTGCTCACCGATGCCGGAACCAGCTTCTCGAATTCGGCACGCAGCTCCGCAAGCCGCTTCTCGATCTCGGTTCGCTGGACCTGCAAGATCTCGCCTTCGTAGACCATGCCGCTGCCGGTGGCGACGAGCGGCGGAACATCTGCAGCCGCCAGGCCGATAAGGTGCGCTCCAAAACGCTCGGCCAGTTCGACGCCCAGTTTCACAATGGGTGCAGGAGATGCATCCACAGCGAGGTTAACGATGATCGACTTGTAAGACATTGCGGGGCGCCCTTCGGTGAAGATGTCGACGTTCGATGAAGTGCATCCGCCAGCCTCCGTCGCCTTGACGCGGGTCAAAACGCAACGCCTTTCGATTACCCCCCGGGCGACGGCAAGAACCTCTGCAAGGTGGGCCACCCGACGCGATCACTCGCGCTCGATCTGTCCTTTGATCATGATCAAGGCCAACCTTGGTGAAGGGAATATCGTGCAGTCGCGAAGGAGAATTGCGATGGAATATATCAAAGCCGATGAGGCGTTATGGGCATCCAGCATGTTGCCCGAGGGTATCTTGGAGCGTTGGTTCATTGCCAGCGGTGACGCGGTAAGGGCTGGCGATCGGATAGCAGAAATTCGAGTCGAGGATGCGCTGCACGAGATTGTCTCGCCTGCAGCCGGCCGCGCGACGATTGTCGCCGCGGCGAATGCCGTCATCGAACCCGGCTCGATCCTGGCAACGCTGGAGTCCCGATCTGCGTGAGGCGGGCGACGCCTCACGCCGACAATTGCGCGCGCCCCTCAACCATAGTCTCAAGAGCGTAGCCACTGCAGACCCAACACCCCGTCGCCTGGCCGCGCCGCCGACCGGTTGCGTCCTCCTAGGAGGAGGCTAGCCGCAGATCGGCTCAAGATCGTCATGGCCGCAGCGGTCATTACCGTTGGAGGCTTTCGATGTAAGCAAGGATGGCGTCGATTTGATCGGGGCTGGCAACCCACTCTGGCATGTCGGGATGGCCCGTTGAAATGCCCTCGGCCAGCGCCTCCTCGAGATCGACAATCGGATAGCGCTGCGACAAGACGCGAAATGCAGGCGCGTCGGGGTGGCTGCTTTTGTCCGTTCTTCCGATGGCGTGGCAGCGCGCGCAATTGGCTTCGACCAATGCCTTCCCGTGCGATACCGGGTCGGCGCTTGCGCAACCGCCGGACGGGCCAAGTGCCGCAGCAAGGGTCACCACATGGAGAGCAGATGCTGAAAGCCGGCTCAGCCGTGGCGGGTTCATCGCAATACCCATCCGGTGGTTTTGTCCATAGCTGTACTTCCTCGATAGCCGATCACGCTGCCGTGCTCGCCGCGATGTCTTCGATGGCGCTCTCGGCTTGCCTGCGCACGCGTCTGGCCATGTCCGAGGTGAGCCGCGACCCAACACGGGCGAAGTTGCCGGCCTCGGTCGCATAAGCTGAGGTCGCGTTCTGCAGAAAATTGCTGGTGACATCGAAAACGTCCACGAACTCGCCACCAGCGAAGAGATCATCGATCAGTTTGACGTTTTGCTCGCAGCGGCGTTTGAGGAAGGAAAGCGTTTCGATCTGATAACTTATGACGGCCTTGAGAGCAGTCGCCTGAAGGTCGGCCGCGGCAAAGAGGAACTTCTGGCCATTGGTCATCGTCATTGGGTCCATTCCGTTCGTCATGGGTATTTCAAGAAAGCTAACCCGAGCCGACGGAACGTCGTTGATCGAGATCAATGTATCACCTTGCCGCAGTACCCAGGCGCGGAACCCTTGACCCAGATCAATACGGCTCCGTCAGCAAGGTGCTTTGATGCAGCCCTCGTCAGGTTTACCGGCTTTGGCGAAGCGGGCGCGGAGGATCGCGCCGAAAGCGCGGATTCGCGAAGCGATGAACCAACTCGGCAAGGGTTCCTGGCGAGCGGTCCGCCGACCTCGGGCTCTGGCGCCCCTTCCCTGGAGGGGTGGACGGGTCGAGGCGGCGGTACCTGCCGATCAACTCGCTCGCAAGGAGAAGACCCATGGCCGAAGCTGCCACCAAACTGCCTGTCAAAACAGAAAAGAGCACTGCGCCGGCCCCAGCCGGCAACTGGACTGGTCCGTTCGAAAGCCTGCGGCGTGAAATCGACCGGCTCTTCGACGATTTTCATCCGTTCGACTTTCGCCTGCCTTCGACACGCTCCCTCTTTGGTCGCGAACTGCCGGCGCTGCGCAATGCGGACTGGCTGGTCGCGCCGGCGATGGATCTCGTCGAGAAGGACAAGGAGTATGAGATCACAGTCGAATTGCCCGGCATCGACGAGAAGAACGTCGAGATCAAGCTCGCCAATCGCATACTGACGCTCAAAGGCGAGAAGAAGGAGGAAAAGGAAGAGAAGGACAACGACTACTATCTCTCCGAGCGTCGCTATGGTTCCTTCCAGCGGTCGTTCCAGCTGCCTGAAGGCGTCGACGCCGACAAGATCGATGCGACCTTCGCCAAGGGCGTGCTGACGGTGAAGCTGCCCAAGACCGCGGAAGCCCAGAAGGCCGAGAAGAAGATCACAGTCAAGGCCGCTTGATATGAAGTTCGGTCACCGCTCAACGCCCAGCCGGCGTTTGAGGCGATGGGCATAGCAATCGACACCGGCGCCGCTCAAGCAGGGCGTCGCCGTCTCTGCTCGTCCATTCGAACCGGAAGTTCACTGCCTTCGGCCGGATTGGCGGCATGGGTCTGCTTGCGCGCTTTTGCTTCAGCAATCTCCAACTTCTGGCGCTCCTGCGCCAGCAAGTCCTCGATCACGCGGCGTCGCTCGGCGTCCACCTCATATCGAAGAAGATCCGCGAAATGCGCAATATTGGCGCGCGCGATATAGCGGTCCATGACATGCCTCAACGCATGGAAACTTGGCATATTTTACTCTCGAGAGCGCTCCGGGCCTAGCTCTTTTTGACCGAGATCAATGCCGGCATCCCCAATCATATGGCTTGTGGGCAAATGGAGTAGCTCGCCTGAAGGAGGCTCTGATGCGCACTTTGCCCAGTATTCTGGCAGCGGGACTCATGCTGGCCGCCTCAGTGGCGCCTGCAATGGCCGGTGCCGACGATGATTCCGGCTGGTGGCCCCGCTGGGGCATGAGTCGAATGATGATGGGCCAATGGGGCATGGGCGGCCCGATGGGCGGCTTTGACTCAGACGAGATGCTCGATCGCATTGACGGACGAGTTGCTTTCCTCAAGACGGAACTGAAAATCACGGACGAACAGGCGCCGGCCTGGGATGAGCTTGCCGGCGTCATCCGTAGCACGGCCGAGGCACACAACGAGTTGATGCGCGGTATGATGCAGGAATTTCATGACGGTGACTTCCTGAAGAAGCCGTTGCCCGAGCGGCTCGCCTACCAGCAAACCCATCTCGAAGCACGCCTCGAACAGGTGAAATCGATCAGGGCGGCGGTTGAGAAACTGTACGCGACGCTGAGCGACCAGCAGAAGAAGGCAGCCGACGAGATCGTCCTGCCGATGATGGGCATGGGGCTGTCGGGCGGCTTCGGGCATGGAATGATGTTCAGATAGTCTCCATTCGCTGAAGGAGACATGGCCATAGAGAGCGGAGTGGGATATCCATCGTGCGAGCCGCCGATGCGGGCAATCTGCGCAGGAATCTGGCGCAACCTCGTCGTGTTTCGACTTCTGGGCTTTCTGGCGGCACTGGCTGCGCCCGGCATGACCCATGCATCTGGCTCGACGATCTTTCCAACGGAAGTTGTCTACGGCAACAGGACCGAAGAGACCGAAGAGGCCAGGGTTTGCGAGATCATCCTCGATGTCAGCAGCCCGCCATCGCGCGAACTCGTCAAGTTCATAACGCTTGGCGGATACACCAAGGCCGACGGGGCGGTGCTGGCCGGCTTTCTCATGGGTGTGGCCGACATTGTGGCAGTCGAACGAGCCGACCTCGCGCAGATTGCGAACGCGAACTTCAATTCCGCGACCTTCAGTTCGCTGGGCCAGTTGAACTACGAAACCTATGATGACGGTACGATAATGGCGACGACGCAGAACGCCGAGTTTGCCGCTCCCTTCCTCAACGCCGTGCTTGCCGGAAACTATGAGTTGAGTTTCTCCCGCTCGGAACCGGGTGCCGAAATGAGGACCTACAAGATCCTGCCTGCTCCGTCCGAGACCATTGCGGACAACTTCATTCGCTGCATGGATGGCCTGGCGATGCAGTCTCGGCAGGTTCGATCATCGATATCGACAAAGATGAGCGCGCAACGGGAGGGAGGTGGCAACGGGGTCAGCATGACATCGGATCAGGCAGGTCAACCCTTCACCCGCCAACGTCAAGGAAGGACGGCAGACCAAGAGTAGGAAGATCATCCCATTATAAAAGGGGAACATACTCAGCTTTTCGCCGGCAACTTGATGCGGCTCAATGCGAGAGTCTTCTTATGCATTAACATGCCCGTATGGAGATGAAGGAGTTCCCTGATGATCCACACTTCGACTGCAAGTCTTACCCACTCGGCCGAGCAGGCGCAGCAATGGGTGAGCGAGCTCGCCCGGGACTTGGGCTGGAATGAACGGAACGCATACCGGTTTCTGAAATCCGTCCTTCACACGTTGCGGAACTGGCTGTCGCCGGAGGAAATGGCCGACCTTTCCGCTCAGCTGCCAACGCTTATCAGGGGTGTCTATTTCGAAGGCTGGAAGCCGTCGGACGCACCCGTGTCGGAACGAAAGAAGCGCGACTTCGTCATCAGCGTCAGGGACAGCTTTGGCTACGAACCGGGCGTCGATATCGATACGGCGATCAAAGCGGTCTTCAAGCTCCTCGACCGTCACATTTCGCATGGCGAGATCGTGCAGGTTCGCAATTCGATGAAGACGTCGCTCCGTCATCTGTGGCCGGAAGGTTGACCGATGTTTCGCGACCGTCAGGAAGCCGGACAAAAGCTCGGCATCGAACTGGAGAAGCTCCGGCTGCATCAGCCTGTCGTGCTGGCATTGCCGCGGGGCGGCGTTCCTGTCGCCGCAGAAGTGGCCAAGGCCCTCAGGGCCCCACTTGACCTGATTATCGTGCGCAAGGTGGGAGCGCCGGGGAACCCCGAACTGGCTGTTGCGGCGATCGTCGATGGCAATCCTCCGGATGTCGTGCTCAATCGAGACATCGTCGAAGCCTACTCGCTAGACGATGACCAACTTCGCACTTTGATCGCCAGAGAGCGGCCCGAGATGGAGCGCCGGCGGCTTGCCTATCGCGGAAAACATCCGCCGTTGTCGATCGCTGGAAAGACCGCAATCATCGTCGACGACGGCGTCGCGACCGGCACGACGATGAAGGTCGCGATCCGTGCCTCAAAAGACGCTCGCCTCGAGAGGTCGTCGTGGCCGTTCCCGTGGCGCCCCCGGACACCTTGGCTGAGCTTGCCTGCGAAGCGGATTGGATTGTTTGCCTCAGTCAACCGGCGCATTTTCATGCTCTCAGTCAACACTATCTCGGCTTCCGGCAACTGTCCGACGGAGACGTCGTCTCCGCGATGGACAAAGCGGCCCGGTCGCAAAGTGCCAGGCAGCGCGGGAAGCAAAAACAGATCATCGCGACAAAGAAACAGCGGCGCGAAACAGTCGCAGAAAAGTAGGAGGTCGGTCCATGCTGGTCCGCACACTCTCTACCTTGGAATGCACGAAATTGCTCACGGCCAATCGTGTCGGCCATCTGGCTTGCGCAAAAGACGGACAGCCCTACGTCGTACCGTTCTACTACGCCCATGCGGACAATCATCTCTATGCATTTTCCATGCCCGGCAAGAAGATTGACTGGATGCGAACCAACCCGCTTGTGTCGGTCCAGGTGGACGAACACGGCCAAGGGCGAGGATGGAGAAGCGTAATTGTCGACGGCCGTTATGAAGAACTACGTGATCAGCTCCCGCGCGATCATGCATGGTCGGTGTTGAGCAAGCACCCCGATTGGTGGGAACCGGGTGCGCTCAAACCGGTCATTCCTCCCGCCTCCGACAGTGCGCCGCACGTTTTCTTCCGGATCCTCATCGAGCAGGTGTCAGGCCGGGCGGCGAGCGAGTAAGCCGCCCCGAGAAGGCACTGTTTGATGAGCGTCAAGGTGCCCGGCCGCGAATGCCACAACAGTCGATGCGTTCCACAGGACCGCAAGGCATGCAAACTCCGATTTTTTCTGCCCATGGGGTGACCAAGGTTTACCACGCCGGCGAGATCGAGGTGTTCGCCCTGCGTGGCGTCGATCTGGATCTGTACGAGGGAGAGATCGCCGTCCTGCTTGGGCCATCGGGCAGCGGAAAGTCGACTCTGCTCAACATTATGGGCGGGCTTGATCGCGCGACCGCAGGCGAGGTGCACTTTCGCGACCAGGATCTGACCACCTTCTCAGAGAGGCAGTTCACCCGCTTCCGGCGCGCTCACGTCGGCTTCGTGTTCCAGTTCTACAATCTGATCCCGAGCCTGACCGCTTGGGAAAACGTCGCGCTGGTCACAGAGATTTCGTCCAATCCGATGGAACCCGAGGAGGCGCTGGAGATGGTCGGGCTCAAGGACCGCCTGACGCATTTCCCCGCCCAGCTCTCCGGCGGCGAGCAGCAAAGGGTGGCGATTGCCCGGGCAATCGCCAAGCGGCCGGAAGTGATGCTGTGCGACGAGCCCACCGGCGCCCTGGATTCGAAGACGGGCGTTCTGGTCCTGGAGGCGCTGTCGCGGATCAACGAGGAGATGAAGACGACGATGGCCATCATCACCCACAATGCCGGTATCCGGCAGATCGCGCATCGCGTCTTCACTTTCAGGGACGGTCGCATTGCCGATGTCGCCATCAACGACCAGCGGGCACGGCCCGCCGAAGTGAGTTGGTAGCGTCGTGTCGGTTCTCGATCGCAAACTTCTGCGCGATCTGCTGCGAATGTGGGCGCAAGTCCTCGCCATTGCGCTTGTCATGGCATGCGGCGTCGCGACGATCGTCATCGCCGTCGGCGGCTATCGCTCGCTGGAGCAAACCCGCAACGCATTCTACGACCGCTACAGGTTTGCCACCGTCTTTTCCGGGCTGACGCGCGCGCCGCTGCATCTTCGCGAGCGCATCGCATCGATCGCGGGGATAAGCGGCATCGAATTGCGTATCGTCAAGCCGGTTTTGCTGGACATGCCTGGCATGGCGGAGCCGGCAACCGCCATTGCCGTCTCCATCCCCGATCGCGGCGAGCCTGCTGTCAACAGACTTTACCTGCGCAACGGCCGGCTGCCCGAATCCGGACGGCCCGGCGAGGTAGCGGTGACCGAGCGTTTCGCGACCGCGCGCCGCATGGCGCCCGGAAGCACGTTCGATGCCATCCTGAACGGCCGCAAGCGGACGCTTTCCGTCACGGGCATCGTACTTACACCCGAATACATCTACGCGCTCGGCCCTGGCGACATGGTGCCAGACCCGCGGCGCTTCGGCGTCTTCTTCATGCCCCGAACCGTACTTGCCGGCATCTTTGACATGGATGGCGCATTCAACGATGTCGCCATGCGCACCCAGCGCAGTGCCGGCATCCAGGCGGTCGAGGACGCAGTCGATCGTATCCTGAAGCCATATGGAGGAACCGGGACGCATGGGCGCACCGACCAGATATCCCATGCATTTCTCGACAATGAGCTGATCCAGCTCCGTGCAATGGCCACCGTCATCCCCCCGGTGTTCCTCTTTGTGTCCGCCTTCCTGGTCAACATGATCCTGTCACGGTTGATCGTGCTCGAGCGCGAACAGATCGGGTTGATGAAGGCCGTTGGATACGGATCGGGGGCAATCGGCTGGCACTATGGAAAGCTGACGCTGGTGATCGCGTCGATCGGCATCGCTATTGGCGCGGGTGCCGGCAATTGGCTAGGCCACGGCCTCACCACGCTTTATGCGCGGTTCTTCTCCTTTCCCTTCCTCATCTTCCAGCAAAGTCTCGACCTCTATGCCGTCGCCGCCACCACAAGCGCACTGGCGGCCCTGTTAGGCGCGGCACGGGCGATCTGGAGCGTCATCACGCTTCCGCCGGCGGTCGCCATGCAACCACCTGCACCGGCTCGATACCAGAGCTTCCTCACGGGCGAAGGCCGTCTCCTTTCGGCGTTTTCGCAATTGACCATCATGGCGTTCAGACATCTGCTGCGCTGGCCTTTGCGCTCCTTGCTGACGGCGTTGGGGATCTCACTCGCCGTCGCTCTGCTGGTCACTGCGCTGTTCTCCTTCGATTCCATAGCGTTCATGGTCGACACGGTTTTCTTCCGTGCCGAGCGGCAGGACGCGACCTTGTCATTCGGTGTGGAGCAATCAACACGCGCCCTGCAGTCGGTCGCCGCCATGCCTGGCGTGCTGCGCGCCGAACCGTTCCGGGCAACGGCTGTGATCCTGCGCCACGGCCATCGCGAGCGCCGGCTGGTGATCTCCAGTGTTCCGCCAAAGGCTGATCTCGCCAGGGTTCTCGATCTCGATCTCGCTCCGATCGATCCGCCACCGGCCGGCCTCACGCTATCCGAAAGGGTCGCATCGCTACTCGACCTGCGAATTGGAGATTTGGCGGAGGTCGAACTGCTCGAACGGGCGCATCAAATGGTCCGCGTTCCCGTGACCAGCATTGTCCAGAGCTATGTCGGGCTCGCCGTCTACATGCGGACCGAGGCACTCGACCGGCTGGTTGGCGGCGGACCACGCATTTCCGGGGTCAGGGTAGCTATCGATCCGGCACGCCTCGGCGACCTCTACAGCGCCGTCAAACAAACGCCGGCTATCGCCTCGATCGCGCTGCAGGGCATATCGCGTCAGCGCTTCCGTGAGACGATTGGAGAGAACATCACAATCATGACCACCGTCTACACGGCGCTTGCCGTCATCATTGCCTTCGGCGTTGTCTACAACTCGGCCCGCATTCAGCTTTCCGAGCGCGCCCGAGAACTCGCCGGCTTGCGCGTGCTCGGCTTCACCAGAAGCGAGGTTTCGAGCGTCCTGCTCATAGAACTGGCAGCCATCGTGGCTCTGGCGCAGCCTCTTGGCTGGATGCTCGGCTATCTCTTCTCGTGGTCGGTGGTCAGGGGCTTCGAAAGCGATCTCTTCCGCATACCGTTCGTGGTCAACCGTTCGACTTTCGCGCTTGCCAGCCTGGTCGTGCTCGCAGTGGCCACGCTGTCGGCACTGATTGTGCGGCGTCGCATCGACCGACTGGATCTCGTGCGTGTCCTCAAGACAAGGGATTAGTCCGATGAAGTCGATCTGGATGAAACGCCTCGGACTCGCGCTTGTCGCGCTTGTGTTGATTGCAGGTTTCGGCTGGGCTTTGCGCGAGCAGCCAACGCTGGTGGATTTGGCTGAAGTTGCCGCAGCGCCGATGCGAGTCACGGTCCGAGAGGAAGGAATGACGCGGGTGCGCAACGTCTACACAGTATCGGCGCCGATTGCGGGCCATCTGACGCGCACGGTGGTCAACGAGGGTGATGTGGTGAAGGCGAACAATACTGTTGTCGCTGCCATCCATCCGCTCGACCCACCACTGATCGACCGGCGGGCGGAAGCCGAATTGCTCGCCAGCCGCGATGCAGCGCGCGCTGGTGTCGGTGTTGCAGAGGTCGAATTGCAGCGCGCGCAATCGGCTTTGAAGCTTGCCGAGGACGAATTGGTCCGCGCGCTCAAACTGTTCGGATCCGGCTTTGTCTCGGAGAGCGCTTTGCAGAAGCTCACCAACGAAGTCGACGTGCGGAAAGCCGCGGTGGATGCGGCGAAAGCAGTCATTCGGCTCAGAAACGCCGAACTTGCCAACGCAGAGGCTCGCCTGCTGCAGCCCGATCCGTCGGACCCGACCGGTGACAGCTGCTGCGTCAACCTTCTCGCACCCATCGACGGAACGGTTCTTGCCGTCATGGCAAGGAGCGAACAAGCGGTAGCGGCTGGCGCCAAGATCGCCGAGATCGGCAACGTCCACGATCTGGAAATCGCTGTCGACCTCCTTTCAAGTGATGCCGTTCGCATTGCCCCTTGGACAGGGGCTAAGATCAGCGATTGGGGCGGCGATCATGGGTTGCGTGCGACGGTGAGACGCGTCGATCCAGCGGCATTCACCAAGGTTTCCGCGCTTGGCATCGAGGAGCAGAGGGTTACGGTCGTTCTGGATCTGGAAGACACCGACGTCCGGCTCGGCCACGGATATCGGGTCTTTGTCGAAATGACAGTCTGGGCGTGCGCCCAATGCCTGCAGGTGCCGATCGGCGCGCTGTTCAGAAACGGCGACCGGTGGAACGTCTTTGTCGCTGACGGTGGTCGCGCTAGGCAAGTGGAAGTGCAGGTCGGGCACATGAATGACGATGTCGCCGAGGTGCTGACGGGTCTGAAGCCCGGCGCTGCCGTTGTCGTCCACCCGTCCGACACCCTTGGCGATGGTGGCCCGGTGGAGAGGCGTCAATAGCCCTGGCCGACCGCAGAAACGGGCCGGTCCAAGTGTTTTCGTTGATCAGCGCGCCAGAAGGGTTGGCAGGGACGGGCCTTCGAGCATCGATTTGGTGACGCCGCCGAAAATCCGTTCACGCAACCGCGAATGACCGTATGCGCCCATCACCAACAGCTCGGCGCCACAATCGACTGCGTGCTGGCGAAGAACGTCAGCGACAGAGTGGTTCGCACTCGGCAGACGGTCGACCGTGACTTTGACGCCGTGCCGGGCAAGATAGGCTGCGGCATCGGCACCAGGTTCCGCCCCGTGATGGGTTTCGCCCTCGACAGGATCGACCAGGGCGAGATGCACCTCGTCGGCGCCGATCAGCATGTCGAGCGACTCGCGAACGGCGCGCGATGACTCCAGGCGGGTATCCCACGCAACCATTACGCATTTCGGCTTCAGCGTCGGCCTAGAACCCTTGGGGATGAGCAGCAAAGGCTTTCCGGAAGAAAATAGCGCGCCCTCGACCACTTTGCTTTTCAGCGTCTCGCCGGCAAGCACTTCCGGTCCCACAATGGTGATATCGGCATACCGGGCGCGACGACCGATGGTCTCGTCGGCCCAGCCGGCTTCCGGATATGCGCTGACGGTATCGGCGGAAAGCGCGCGGCCAGCAAGGAAGGCCGCCACGACCGCTGTTCTCTTCTTCAGGAGTTTCTCATCTGCCTGGCGCTCCTTCAGCCAGTCTTCTGAGACGACCACTGCGAACTCTCCTACCGGCGGCGGCGCGGCGAGCGTCACCACGAGAACAGCGAGGTGCGCACTGACCTGCTCGCACAGGCCGGCAGCGAGTTCCAGATCGACGTCACTCATGCCCGGCTCCGTGACTGTGAGTATCGTTTTGAATGACATCGCAGCTGCTCCTGACCGCTGAGTTTGGCTTCAATTGCACCTGCAACCGTAACGAGATGGGTCGCGGCGTTCATTGAGCTGAATCAAAGATCATCTGCGGCGCCTCAATTGATCCCGATCAACTGCGACGCGCGCCGAAGGCGTAAGCTTCAACCGATCAATCGGTGGACACGAAGATGAAGCTCCTGATCGCTGCAGTTTCCACAAGCCTGGCCTTCAATGCGTCAACTGCGCAGGAAATGAGCTACGGCCAGGCGGAATACCTGAACTCCTGCGCGGTCTGCCATGGTCTCGATGGCAAAGGCGACGGCCCCTTGGGCGACGAACTGATGAAGCGCCCGGCCGACCTGACGCGTCTCTCGAAAAACAATGGTGGCGAATTTCCGTATTGGCGCGTCTTTGCCATGATCGACGGCCGCACCATGGTGCCCGAACATGGCGAGCGCGATATGCCGGTCTGGGGCCGCCAATTCCTGCCCGATGACGTCAGGAAATACGGGCCAAGCGCCGGAGAAATCGTCACCACGGAACGGATCCACAACCTGGCAGGCTACGTCCAGACACTGCAGCGATAGACGCCAGGTGGAACGTTCTCGCGGGCACCGCGCAGAGGAGCCATGCAATGATCGTTGAAAGGCAGGAAGCCGCGGGCGCGCTGCTGCTCGATCCCGCCACATATGGCGAGACCGGACCAGTGGAAGTGGTTGAAACCCATATCTCGCGCATCTTCCTGGTCGGCCGACACGCCTTCAAGCTCAAGCGAGCGGTCAAGCTGCCCTATGTCGATTTCTCGACGCCTGCCCTCCGCCTCACCGCCTGCGAGAAGGAAGTGGAGCTCAATTCGAAGACCGCGCCGGGCCTTTATGCGGGTGTGCGACGGATCACGCGAGGGATCGACGGCAGGCTCGCGTTCGACGGAGCCGGAGAGCTGGTTGATGCCGCAATCGAAATGGTGCGCTTCGACCAGTCGAAGCTTCTCGATCGAATGGCGGTCGCAGGCCAACTGACGCCCGCGCTGCTGACGACGGTCGCGGGCATGATTGCGCGATACCATCGCGGCGCGTCGGAGATCCACACAGGCAGCGGGTCATCGAACCTCGCTGACGTGATCGACATCAACGCGGCCGGCTTTGCTACCAGCCATGTCTTTCAAACAGACGAGATTGAGCAGTTCACCGAGGCCTTTCGTATCGCCCTCGCCCGCCATTCCGCCCTCCTCGACCGGCGAGAGGCCGCGGGCAAGATCCGCCGCTGCCACGGCGATCTGCATCTGCGCAATATCTGCCTGTTCGACGGCGGGCCCCGGCTCTTCGACTGCATCGAATTCAATGACAAGATAGCCGGCATCGATGTACTCTACGACCTCGCCTTCCTGTTGATGGACCTCTGGCACCGGGGCTTTCCGGAATTCGCCAATCTGGTGATGAACCGCTACCTAGACGAAGCCGACGACGAGGACGGGTTCATCCTGCTGCCTTTTTTCATGGCGGTGCGAGCCGCGGTGCGCGCGCATGTCACTGCAACGCAGGTAGAGGAAGGCAGCTCCGACTCCGAGAGGCTGGTTGCCGAGGCCAGGTCGTATTTCGAACTCGCCCGAACTCTGCTCAGAAGCGAGCCTCCGCGGCTGATCGCGATCGGCGGCCTGAGCGGCTCCGGCAAGACGACCGTCGCCGAGGCGCTCGCCCCCTATGTCGGCGCGCCGCCTGGCGCGCGCATTGTCGAGAGCGACCGCATCCGTAAAGCCATGCATGGGGTGCCCGCCGAAACGACGTTGCCGGACAGGGCCTATCGACCGGGCGTGTCGGAACGAGTCTATCGCCAAATGGTATGGCGCAGCGAATTGATCCTTTCCCAAGGCGGTTGCGTTGTCACTGATGCCGTATTCGACCGAGAGATAGACCGTGACCGGATTGAGAAGGTCGCCCGTGAGCGGGGCATCGCGTTTGCCGGATTTTGGTTGGCGGCGGACGCGCTCGTTCTCTGGCAGCGCGTGAGTGAGCGCAAGGGTGGCCCTTCCGACGCCACTGTCGACATACTCTCCCGGCAATTGCAGCGTCGCGAAGCTCAGACCACCTGGCGCAGGGTCGAGGCCGATCGAAAGCTCACCGACATCACCGCTGAATTGCTGGATTGCTTGCTATCTGCTTCTTCCTCTTCTCGGAGCGTCTCTTTGAAGGAAGCATCGTAAGAAGAAGCTATCGCGTTCAGCCGACCTCCAAGGTTGCCAACGACAGGCCTGCCTGGTCGGGGTGGTGCGCGATGGAGAAGCCGAATTCGCGACACATAGCCAACATCTTGCTGTTTTCGCTAAGCATTATACCTTCGATTCGGTTGATCTTGTCTGCCCTGGCATAGTCGATGATCTGCCTGAGCAGTTCCCAGCCAAGGCCGTGGCCCTGCAGGTCCGTACGGACCAACAACGCATATTCTCCGACCCTATGGTCAGGATCGCAGGAAAGCCGGCCGACCCCGGCCAGCGCGCCGGTGCCCGCCTCCAGCGCGACGAAAGCGATATCACGGTCATAGTCGAGTTGGGTCAACCGCTTGAGCATCTGGTCCGGGAAGTTCCTGCGCGGGGATAGGAACCGCAGGCGCAGATCGTCCGGCGAAATCCTCGCCAGGAATTCGGGATAGAGCACAATGTCGGCCGGCTTTATCGGCCGGATATGATAGCGGGCGCCGTCCGCGGAAAAATCCCTGCTCCAGCCTGATGGGTAGGGCCTTATTGCGAGCGCCGGGTTTGGCGCTGGCTGCTCCACGCGTTCTGGATCGATCTCGATGCGGGCATCGAGCGCGATCACGCCGTCGGCATCAGCCAGCAGCGGGTTGATGTCCATTGAGACGAGACATGGAAAATCGACGACCATTTGCGACAGCCCGTTGAGCGCGGCGATGATTGCCCCACGATCGGCCGGTTGGCGACCGCGATAACCGGCAAGCAGCCGGCTGATCCGCGTCTGTTCGATCAGGTCGCCCGCGAGAACATCGTCGAGTGGCGGCAAGGCGATCGCTGTGTCATCCAGCACCTCGACCGCCACTCCGCCGGAGCCGAACAGGATGACCGGACCGAAGATCGGATCCCGGCTCATGCCGAGGATGAGTTCCTGGGCGTATCTTCGCACCACCATGGGCTGGATGGCATAGCCTTCAACAGTGGCTGTCGGAGCCTGCTTGCGCAACCGGGCCCGGATCGCGGTTGCGGCGTCCCTAGCGACAGAGGCGGCGGCAATATTGAGCACTACCCCGCCAATGTCCGACTTATGCGAAATTGCCTTCGACCACAGCTTGACGACGACAAGTTCGGACGTTTTGAGCAGGTGTCTGGCAGCCGCCTCTACCTCGGCAGGAGATCTGGCGACGATCGTCTCGGGCACGGCAATGCCATAGGCGGAAATAACGGCCTTGGCCTCCGGCTCCGTCAGCATGCGCCGTCGCTCGCTCGCCACTTGTCTGAATATGGCAAGCACGGTGTCGCGGCCGCCGACTGTATCCTCGCGGCGGCTCGATGGCGTGCGCAGCAGCGCCCGCTGAGCTTGCGACCAGTCGCTGAGGTAGGAAACGGCGATCGCGGCGTCTGCAGGCGTCTCGAAGCTGGCCACTCCGGCACCCTGCAGGACACGCCGGCCCTCGCGCGCCGTGCGTTCTCCCAGCCAGCAGCCCAATACCGGCTTTCCGCAGATCCTGCCTGCCTTGGCAAGTTCGGCCACCGCACCTGCCGCCGCGAGCGGCGAGCCAAGTCCCGTCGGGCAGTTCATCACCAGGACGACGTCAGTTCCAGGGTCTGCCGCGACGGCTTCGACCGCAGCCTTGTAGCGCTCGGGCGCCGCATCGCCGACGATGTCCACCGGATTGGCGTGCGACCATGTGCGCGGCAACACGTCGTTCAATCGCTCGATCGTTGTCTGCGAAAGCTCGGCCAGCTCGCCATTGCCGTCGACGAGTTGGTCGACGGCGAGCACGCCTGCGCCACCGCCGTTGGTGACGATACCGACACGGGCTCGTTCCAGAGGCGAGAAGCGGGCGATCGTTTCAGCGGCATCGAACAATTCAGCGAGACCTTTCACGCGCAAGATGCCCGCCCGCCGGAGAGCTGCCTCCACTACCCGATCGGCTCCTGAAAGTGCGCCGGTGTGCGTCGCCGCGGCCTTTGCCGCCAACTCATGCCGACCCGGCTTTATCGCGATGACCGGCTTGATGCGTGCGGCCGCCCGTGCCGCAGACATGAACTTGCGCGGATTGGGTACGGTTTCGAGATACATAACGATGGCCCTCGTGCGCGCGTCGCCAGCCAGCATGTCGAGGCAATCTCCAACATCGACATCCGCCATGTCGCCCAGCGAGACGATTTGCGAGAAGCCGATATTGTTGTCCGCCGCCCAGTCGATCAGCGAAGTGGCAATGGCGCCGGATTGCGACAACAGGGCTATGTTGCCGGGTCTGGCTGCCATATGCGCGAAACCGGCGTTGAGCTTTTTGGGCGGGAGCATCAGACCAACCGTATTCGGCCCTATGATGCGTAAGAGTGTGGGCCTGGCGGCATCAAGCATCGCCTGGCGCAAACCGTTTTCGCGCGTAAGCCCCGCAGTCAGGACGACTGCCGCTCGTGTCCCCTTCTCCCCGAGGTCGCGCACGATACCGGGGACCGTCTCTGGTGGCGTGACGACTACCCCCAGATCCGGAACGCCCGGCAATTCGGCCGCTGTCGCATAGCAGCGTCGCCCAGCCACTTGCGAATATTTCGGATTGACCGGCCAGATCTCGCCCTCGAAGCCGCCGTTGACGATGTTGTCGAAGACGACACGACCGACAGAGCCGTCGTGCACCGATGCGCCGAACACGGCAACCGACTTCGGGGCGAAAGCATGTTCGAGATTTCGGATCGTCACCCCTATTTCTCCGTTCGTGGCGATAGTTGCCGGTCGATCTTGCCCGTTCATTGCGTTGGATCAAAGTCGCCTTCGGTTGTCGCTTTCAACTGCGGGGGTTCTGCCGCGGCCGGTTGCCCAGACGACTGCCCGCAATGCGACTGGCACCAGGTCGCCCCAGGTCGTCTCAGGGCGCGAAAGGTGATCGCGGCGCAAACCGAAACCTCTGGCGGTTGACCAAAATCAAGGCCCACAAGATCGGCAAGCATAGAGTTCAGCGGAAGCCGTCTACGAACCGCTGAAAGGATAAGGTGATGGCGAAGAGAACGGACAAGATCGAGGTTGGCATGGATCTGGCCGTGAGGTGCCGCGTCACCGACACCTGGCAGGACGATCTAGGTGACCAGTGGGCCACAGTCCTGATCGAGGGCTACGACGTCCCGATCACGTTAAAGGTGGTCCACTTCTTTCCGTTAAACGACGGCGACTAATCGTTTGCATGAGGCGGATCGCGACAGAGCGGGCCAGCATCCGCGTGAGGTGGCACGCTGAAACCTGGTGGCCAGCGCTCCCCCGTTGATCGAGCGAGACCGGATAGGCGAAGACCCGGCTTCGCGACCTCCGGTGCTTTAGATAAAATCGGAAAGCATCGCATGAACGAGTCTGCCCTGCGACGCGCGTTGCTGGTCATCGCCATCCTGGGCCTGGCCATCGGGTTATGGATCAGGCAATTCGGCTTTGGATCCATCGAGGCAGGCACGGTCTGGACGGTGGCGACCTTGCCCGTAGTGGTGGCTCTCGCCATTTCCATCTTGCGCGACTTCTGGATCGGCCGTTTCGGTCTCGATGCGATCGCGCTGGTCTCAATGTCCGCGGCACTGCTCCTGGACCAGCCCTTGGCCGCAGTTGTGGTGGCGATAATGTATGCTGGCGGCACAGTGCTCGAGGATTTTGCCCGCGGTCGGGCCGAACGGAACCTTAAGGCGCTGACCGACCGGGCGCCGCGCGTCGCACATCGAAAGTCGGCACAAAGTACAGATACGATCTCCGTGGATCAGGTTTCCGTCGGCGAAGAACTCCTGGTGCGAGCCGGCGAATTGTTGCCTGTCGATGGGATCCTGCTCGATGCTTCGGCGTCTGTTGACGAGTCGGCGGTAACAGGAGAGCCGCTGCCGGTACGGCGAAGCGCCGGCGACGCGCTGCGCAGCGGCACCCTCAATGCCGGCGAGCCCTTCAGCATGCGGGCTTCCGCTCTGGCTGAACAGAGTACCTATGCGGCGATCGTGCGTATGGTCGCCGCGGCGCAGACTGCGAAAGCGCCGTTCATCCGCATGGCCGACCGCTTTGCCCTGTTCCTGTTGCCAGCCACCCTACTGGTCTCGGGTACCGCATGGTATGCTTCCGGCGATCCGATCAGGGCGCTTGCGGTTCTCGTTGTCGCGACGCCTTGTCCGCTCATCCTTGCAGCCCCTGTCGCCTTCATTGGCGGCGTTTCGCGCGCCGCGCGTGCCGGCATCTTGATGAAAGGCAGCGCGGCATTAGAAGCCCTCGCGCAGGCGCGCACCGCGATTTTCGACAAGACCGGGACCTTGACCATCGGTGGCGCCGAGCTCGTCGAGATCGACGTTGCACCCGGCGACGAAGCTGACCAGTTGCTGCAGTCGTTGGCATCGTTGGAGCAGGCCTCGCACCATGTGCTCGCCGACTCGATTATCCGCGCGGCCCGCGGCAGACAGCTGATGCTTTCACATCCGCATGGCGTCCATGAATATCGCGGAGCGGGCTTGAAAGGGCAGGTTGGCAATGTATCGGTCCTTGCAGGATCGCGAATGCTGGTGCTCGCCGGCAGGCCGCTGCCCCGCTGGACGCTATGCGGTGAGGAGCAATACCGGAACGAGCCCGTGCTCAGGGTCTTCGTGGCGTTCGACGGGCGCCTTGCCGGCGTATTCACCTTCGGAGATGCCCTGCGTGCGGATGCTCGCGATGCGCTCGGCACCCTCCGCAGCGCCGGCATCGAGCGTATGGTCATGCTCACCGGCGATGACGGCGCCGCGGCAGAGCGAGTGTCGGCATTGCTTGGCCTCGATGCCGTCATCGCCGATGCAACTCCGGCGAAAAAGGTTGCGACTGTCGAAGCCGAGAAGGCCCTGGCACCGACAATGATGGTGGGCGACGGCATCAACGATGCCCCTGCCCTCGCCGCCGCAACGGTCGGCATCGCCTTGGGCGCCCGCGGCGCCACCGCCTCTTCCGCAGCCGCAGACATTGTCGTTTTGACCGACAGGCTGCAGCCAGTCGCCGAGGCTGTCGAGATTGCCCGGCGAACACGGACGATTGCCCTGCAAAGCATCATCGTCGGGCTGGCGCTTTCGGGGATGGCAATGGCAGCGGCGGCCATGGGACAGATCACTCCGGTTGCCGGAGCACTGCTGCAAGAGGGGATCGACGTGGCGGTTATCCTGAATGCGCTACGCGCCCTGGGCAATGGACATCTCGGACGCCGATGACCGATGATACGAAGCGGATGGATGGATAGCACCATGACGCAGCAGGATTTGGTGGTTTGCAGCAAATGCGGCGGGGTCAATCGCCTGCCGGCAATCCGCAATGCCAAGGCTGCGAAATGCGGAAAGTGCGGGAACAGGCTGTTTTCTGGTCATCCCGAGGACGTCGATGCCCAGGTTTTTGATCGACAGATCACGCGAAGCAATCTGCCCGTTGTCGTCGATATCTGGGCACCCTGGTGCGGCCCGTGCAAGATGATGACACCGGCCTATGAAGCGGCAGCGCAGGAACTGGAGCCGCATGTCCGGCTGATCAAGCTGAATTCGGACAGGGAACAAGCCGTCGCTGCCAGGCTTGGTATCCGCGGCATCCCGACCATGATCCTGTTCCACGGCGGGCAAGAGGTTGCGCGCGTCTCCGGCGCGATGAGTGCTGGGCAAATCGTCAGGTGGGTTCGCGACCACCTGCCGATGGCCACAGCCTGAGAGCCGCAACCTCATGGATACGCTCATAGCC
>NZ_RZOS01000139.1:0-13072 GCF_004022605.1 Mesorhizobium sp. M4B.F.Ca.ET.089.01.1.1 | reverse complement strand
CGGGGAGGACCGGCTCGTCGAAGCCCGCCGGCAGGTCTTCACGCCGGCTCAAGATAGCTTTCCCAGGCGTCGATCGACACGGTCAGCGTCGGGTCGGCGCCCTCGCCCCAGACCTCGGTGCCGTCGAAGACCACCGTATAGAGCCATTGCGGGTTCTCGCCTTTCCCATGCGCGTTGCTGTCGGGGAAGACAAAGCCCTCGCGCACGACCTCGACGGTGCCTTGCTTGCCGCGTGCATAGCGCGGCAGCCGCGTGTGCCCGGTCGGATTGAAATTCTTCATGAGCACCCGGTCGCCGGCCCTGAACCGCGCCGGCGTGGCGACCGGCCGGTTGCACGGGCCGCCCCTGGCCAGCGCTGCCGGGACGTTTTCCGCCTTCAGCACTCTCTTGGGAGCAGCTGCCGGATCGACCGCCCGGCCCTCGGCCAGATCGCGGTCGCTGACGAAGCCATGCCGTATGAGCAGCACTTCCAGCGCCTTGATCCAGATCTGGTAGTAGCTGGATGAATAGTAATCGGCCGGATGCAGCGATTCCCGCGCATGCCGGCTTTCGTCGATGTTCCAGGCGCCCATGGCGCCGGCGGTGAGCGTCACGCCGAGTGCCCGCCTTTCCCAGCCGGCATGGAAATAGGGCTCGTCCTTTTCCGGCGCGACCGGCCCAAAGCCCATCTGCCCGCCGAGATCCTGCGGCCCGTTCATGCCGGCTCCCCCGTCATGCCGGCGCCTTTGCCAGTGCGGTGCCGATCATCGCATCGCGGCTCACCAGCTCGGCCAGTTGCGCCTCGCTCCAGCCCTCGGTGCCCTTCGGCCGCATCGGCACCACCAGATAGCGCAGCTCCGCCGTCGAATCCCAGACGCGGATCTTCTTGTCCGCCGGCAGGGTCAGGCCGAATTCCGCCAGCACGCCGCGCGGATCGATCACCGCCCGCGAGCGATAGGGCGGCGCCTTGTACCAGACCGGCGGCAGGCCGAGCACCGTCCACGGATAACAGGAGCACAGCGTGCAGACGACGAGATTGTGCGTCTCCTCGCTGTTGAAGACGGCCTGCATGTGCTCGCCCTGCCGGCCGGTATAGCCCAGCGATTCGATCGCCGCCGTCGCATCGCGCCTCAGCCAGTCGGCATAGGCCGGATCGGTCCAGGCCTTGGCCACCACCCGGGCGCCGTTGCGCGGGCCGATCTTGGTCTCGTAGGTGTCGACGATGACGTCGATCGCGGCCGGATCGATCAGACCTTTCTGGGTCAGGATCGTTTCCAGCGCGCGCACGCGCGCCGCGAATGGATCGAGCTCGTTGTCATGGTCATGATCATGCGACATGAGCTCAGACTAGAACCGCCGACATGTGGCCGCAAGCATGTCGGCTTGGGCCAGCAAGCGGCCGTCGAGCTATTCGGCCGCGGCTTTCTGGAGTTGGATGACCCGGCCTTCTTCCGGATCGAACAGCGACGGTTGCTCCGCACTTTCGACCGCATGCAGCGCCGGCCGGCTCTTCTTCGAGGAGAAGCCGAGCAGCCAGCCGGAGAAATTCTCGAAATAGACGTAGATCACCGGCGTGACGAAGAGCGTCAATGCCTGCGAGGCGAGCAGGCCGCCGACCACTGCGACGCCGAGCGGCTGGCGCAGTTCGGCGCTGGCGCCGGTGCCGAGCGCGATCGGGAACGTGCCCATCAGCGCCGCCAGCGTCGTCATCATGATCGGCCGGAAACGCATCAGGCAGGCCTTGTGGATAGACTCCACCGCCGACATGCCCTCGCGCCTGAGCTCCAGCGCCACGTCGACCATCATGATGCCGTTCTTCTTGACGATGCCGATCAGCATCAGGATGCCGATCACCGCGATCACCGAAATGTCCATGCCGGCAAAACGGAGTGCAACCACCGCCCCCAGCACCGCCGACGGCAGGCCGGTGAGGATGGTGAGCGGATGGATGAAGCTCTCGTAGAGCATGCCGAGCACGATATAGATGGTCAGGATCGCGCCGCCGATCAGCAGCCCCTGGTTGGCGAGCGAATCCTGGAAGGTCTTGGCGGTGCCGGCAAAGCTGGTGCCGATCGTTGTCGGCATGCCGACCTGCTCCTTGAGCTGGTCGATGCGGGTCACGCTGTCGCCCAGCGCCGCGCCCGGCGGCAGATTGTAGGAAATCGTCACCGCCGGAAGCTGGCCGAGCTGGTTGACGGTGAGCGCGCCGGCCGTGCGGTCGACATGGGCGAAGGCGCCAAGCGGCACCAGGCTGCCGCTCGCCGTCCGCACCTGGATGGCGAGCATGCGCTCGGGCGACCATTCGATCTTCGGGTCGAGCTCGGTGATCACTGCATAGCTGTCGGCCGAGCCGAAGATCGTCGAGACCTGATCGGTGCCGAAGCCGCCATAGAGGGCCGAGCGCAGCGTATCGGTATCGATACCGAGCTGGGCGGCCTTGTCGCGGTCCACCACCAACGACGCCTGTAGGGCATTGTTCTGCAGGTCGCTGGTGACATCGGCGAAGAAATTGTGGTCCGCCGCCATCGCGTCATTCAGCTTCTGTGCCCAGATATCAGTCTGGCCGGTATCGAGGCCTTGAACCACGAGCTGGTAGGCGCTGGCCGACGACCGCGAACCCAGCCTCAGGTTCTGCACCGGCTGCATATAGGTTTCGATGCCGGCCACGCCTGCCAGTTGCTTGCGCAGATCCGAGAGCACCTTTTCGATGTCCGGGCGCTTGTCCTTGTCCTTGAGTTGCACGAACAACTGGCCCTGGTTGAGCGCATTGTTGCCGCTGCCCGCCGACCACGCCACATGATCGACATAGGGCGAGTGGGAGAAAACGCTGGCCACCTGGCCCTGGAGTTTCGCCATGGCGTTGAACGAGATGTCCTGGCGGGCGACCGTCGTCACCGATATCTGGCCGATGTCCTCTTGCGGGAAGAAGCCCTTCGGCGAGACCTCGATCAGCCAGACCGACGCCGCCGCGGTGCCGATGAAGACGAGGAACACCAGGAAGGTGTGGCGCAGGCAGAAGCTCAGCAGCCAGTCGTAGCAGCGTGTGACGAAGTCATGCCGGTGGCCGCCTCCATGGGCTACCCTCTCCGCCTTCGAGACCGAAAGCAGGCGCGAGCAGAGCATCGGCGTCAGCGTCAGCGAGACGAACATCGACGCCAGGATGGCGACGGTCACCACGACCGCGAACTCGTTGAAGATGCGGCCGATGACGCCGCCCATCAACAGCACGGGAATGAACACCGCCACCAGCGAGATCGAGATCGAGATGATGGTGAATCCGATTTCGCGCGCGCCCTTCAGCGACGCGTCGAACGCCGAGAGCCCGTCTTCCTCCATGTGCCGGAAGATGTTTTCGAGCATGACGATGGCGTCGTCGACGACCAGGCCGACGGCGAGCGTCAGTCCCATCAGCGAGATGTTGTCGATGGAAAAGCCGAACAGGAACATCGCGCCGAGCGTGGCGATCAGCGAGATCGGCACGGCGACGGCCGGGATGATCGTCGCGGTGACGCGGCGCAGGAAGACGAAGATCACCATCACCACCAGCGCGATCGTCAAAAGCAGCGTAAATTGGACGTCGTCGACGGCCTGGCGGATCGAGGTCGAGCGGTCGTTGAGCAGCTTGATCGAGGCTGCGCCCGGCATCTGGTCCTGGAAGGACGGCAGCATCGCCTTGACCTTGTCGACGACGTCGACCGTGTTGGCGTCCGGCTGGCGCTGCACGGCCATGATGATGGCGCGGGTGCCGTCATACCAGCTCGCTGTCGTCGTGGTCTGAACCGAATCGACGACGCGGGTCACATCGCCCAGCCGTACCGGGTGACCGTCTTTGGTGGCGATGATGAGATTCGCGAAACCCGCCGCGTTGTTAAGCTGAGTATTGGCGGTGATGGTCAATTGCTGCTTGTCGTTCTGCAGCACGCCGAGCGGCGTGTTGCTGTTGGCCGACGCCACCGCCGTCTGCAGCTGGTCGATCGAGATGCCGCGCGCGGCGAGCGCCGTCGGGTCGATCTGGATGCGCACGGCGTATTTCTGCTGGCCGTAGATCGAAACCTGCGCCACGCCGTCGATGGTCGACAGCGACGGCGAGATGACGTTCTCGGCGAAGGCATCGAGATCGGTCAGCGGGACCGTGTCGCTGACAAGCGACATCAACAGGATCGGCGCGTCGGCCGGATTGACCTTGCGATAGCTCGGCGGCGCCGTCATCTCGGGCGGCAGCGACCTTTGCGTGCGCGCGATCGCCGCCTGCACATCCGCCGCCGCGGCGTCGATGTCGCGGTTGAGCACGAACTGGATGGCGATCGAGGTCTGGCCGAGCGAATTGGTGGTCGAGATGGAATCGATGCCGGCGATCGTGGCGAACTGCTTGATCAGCGGCGTCGCGACGGACGTCGCCATGGTCTCCGGCGAAGCGCCGGCCAGCTGGGCCGAGACGTTGACCACCGGAAACTCGGCGCTGGGCAGCGCCGCGACCGGCAGGAACTTGTAGGCGAACAGTCCGCCCAGCACGAGGGCGAACGACATCAGAAGCGTGGCGACGGGCCTGCGGATGCAGAATTCGGAGATCATTGGCTGGCCTCGCCCGCCTTGCCGGCTTGCGCGACCTTGGGTGCGCCCTGAGCGCCGCCCTTGGCGGCCGCCTTGCCCTCATGCACGGTCGCGCCGTCCTTCAACCTGGTCTGGCCCTCGACGACCACCTTCTCCCCGCCCTTGAGGCCCTGGCTGATGGCGCTGTTGTCGCCTTCGGTCAGCGCCACCTGGACGGGGCGCATCTCCACCGTACTGTCGGGCTTGACGACGTAGACGAACGGCCCCTTCTGGCTGGGCTGCACCGCGACGGTCGGAACCGAGGTCATTTGCGGCATCGTGCCGGCGTCGAGCAGGACGTTCACATACTGGCCGGGCCACAGCGAAAGATCCGCGTTCGGTACGCTCGCCCGAGTGGCGATAGTGCCGGAGGCGGTGTCGACGCTGGAGTCGACGAAGTCGAGCGTGCCCTTGCCGATCGGCGTCGGATCGCCGTCCTTGGTCAGCGTCACGTCGCCTTGCTGCGGGTCGGCCAGCGCCTTGTGCAGCAGGGCGAGGTTGCTCTCCGGCAGGGTGAAATTCACCTGCAGCGGATCCATCTGCGTGATCGTCACCAGCGGGGTCGAGCTGCTGCTGTTGCCGTTGCTGGTGGTGACGAGATCGCCGACCGAGACGTTGACAGCGCCCAGCCTGCCCGAGATCGGCGCCGAGATCGCCGCGTAGCTCAACTGCACTGTATCGGCGTCGATGGTGGCCTTGTCCGCGTCGATGGTCGCGGCAGCCGCCTTCTGCGCCGCCAGCGCCTGATCGTAGGTCTGCTGCGTGCCGGCCTGCTTGGCGACGAGGTCCTTGGCGCGCTGCAGGTCGGCCTGGGCGCTGACCAGCATGGCCTGATCCTTGACCAGCGTCGCCTGGTCTTTTGCGAGCTGCGCCTTCAGCGCCCGGTCATCCAGTGAAATGAGAAGATCGCCGGCCTTGACCATCTGCCCGTCCTTGACCGCGATCGAGACGATCTGGCTGGAGACGCGGGCGTTGATGGCGACCACCGCCGGCGAGGACACGAAGCCGATGGCATAGCGGCGGATGGGGAAATCGGCGGTAGTGGCGGCCGCGGAAACGATCGAGGCCGAATGCGTGCCACCGCCGCCGCCCTTTGCATTCTCCGGTGCCTTCGCCGTCTTTTCCGTGCCGTTGCTGGCGGCCTGCTGGCCCGAAATCAGTTGCTGGACTTTGCCCAGCGCCGTCGGCGAAAGGTAGAGACCGGTCCCGGCAACGCAGGCCAGCGCAATCACCGCAAAGACGATTTTTCCGCGCATCGACAACAAGCCCTCTCACGCGACACGCCGAAATCCGGTGGTCTATTTCTGCTCGATCCGCGGCGCCTTGCCGCGAATTTCGCCGAAATAGATAGGACAAGGCTTTGGCGGAAAAGGGCCAAAACACGGCATTACGAAGATTTAATGTGCAGTGCACAATAAGGAGGCAACCCGACCGACGGGCCGGGACCGCGACCTGAGATCTGTTGAGATTCAGGTCAGGCCGAATCGAAAACGGTGATTTCCGAGAACCGGAGCGGAGCGTACTTTTGGGTAGGTGAGCACCGGAAGCGCAGGAAAGCGCCGTTTGCAGGCCGGCCTCACCTGAATATCGACAGATCTTAACGCAGCATCGGCCACAGCGTCGCCGCCAGCAGCGCACCCATGGCGATGTTGAACCATTTCAGCCGCACCGGATCCGACAGGAACCCGCGCAGCGCCGTGCCGAAGCCCGCCCACACCGAGACGCTCGGCAGGTTGACGATGGTGAAGGCGACCGAGATCAGCACCACCGACAGGAACGGGTGCTCCGCATTGGCATAGACGGCCATGGCGGTGATCGCCATCACCCAGGCCTTGGGATTGACCCACTGGAATGCGGCCGCATCGATGAAGCGCATCGGTCGCGCTTCCGTCTCGCCCTTGCTGCTCAGCGAACGCGACATGGCGATCTTCCAGGCGAGATAAAGCAGATAGACGCCACCGGCGACCTTCAGCGCCGTATGCAGCGCCGGAAACGCCGTCAGCACCGCGCCGAGCCCGAAGCCGACGGCAAGCAGCAGAACCAGAAATCCGATGCTGATGCCGAGCATATGCGGCACGGTCCTGACGATGCCGAAATTGACGCCGGAAGCCAGCAGCATGAGGTTGTTCGGCCCCGGCGTGATCGAGGTGACGAAGGCGTAGACCAGGAGCGCAAGGAACGTTTCAAGCGGCATGACGTCCTCCCAGACAAGTCATCGCGTCGAATAGGTCAGTATAATTGTCCTTTTATACCGGGCGCGCAAAGGCCACCCTGGAGCATCAACCGGGCCAGACGGTCAGGACGGAAATGACGACCTGCCGGCGCTTCGGCGCCGGCCTCCTACATGCCCTGCGGGCCGCGGTTCATCGCCGCCACGCCGGTGCGGCAGATCTCGACCAGGCCGAGCGGCTTCATGATGGCGATGAACTGGTCGAGCTTGGAGCCCTTGCCGGTGATCTCGAAGATGAAATGCTCGGTGTTGGCGTCGATGACGCTGGCGCGGAAGGCATCGGCAAGACGCAACGCCTCGACGCGGCTGTCGCCGGTGCCGGCGACCTTGACCAGCGCCAGCTCGCGCTCCAGCGGCCGCTCCTGGCCAAGCTCGTGCGAGCGCACGGTGAGGTCGACCACGCGGTGCACCGGCACGATGCGCTCGAGCTGGTGCTTGATCTGCTCCAGCACATGCGGCGTGCCGCGCGTCACGATTGTGATGCGCGACAGATGCTTCTCGTGCTCGGTCTCCGAGACGGTCAGGCTCTCAATGTTGTAGCCGCGGCCGGAGAACAGGCCGATGACCCGGGCAAGCACGCCCGGCTCGTTGTCGACCAGCACGGAGAGTGTGTGGTTCTCCGGCTTTTCCGTTTCCTTGGCGATGAAATAGGCGGAGCCGGTCGGTTGGAGCTGTGCGTTCATGGGGTGAATCTCGATTTCAACTCTTGGATCTAATTCTCTGTTTGCGCACGGCTTCCTTCGACCAGCCCTGCCTTGGCTCGTCGCCTACACCAGTTCCCTGCCCTTGGCGTCGATGGCATTGGCCACCGCCTCGTCGGTCGCCTCGTCCGGCAGCAGCATCTCGTTATGCGCCTTGCCCGACGGGATCATCGGGAAGCAGTTGGCCAAAGTCGCCACGCGGCAGTCGAACAGCACCGGCTTCTTCACCGCGATCATTTCCTTGATCGCGTCGTCGAGCTCGTCCGGCTTGTCGCAGCGAATGCCGTGGCCGCCATAGGCCTCGGCCAGCTTGACGAAGTCCGGCATCGCCTCGGTGTAGGAATGCGACAGCCGGTTACCGTGCAGCAGCTGCTGCCACTGCCTGACCATGCCCATATACTGGTTGTTGAGGATGAAGATCTTGATCGGCGCCTCGTACTGCACCGCCGTGCTCATCTCCTGCATCGTCATCTGCACCGAGGCATCGCCGGCGATGTCGATGACCAGCGCATTGGGATGCGCGATCTGCACGCCGAGCGCCGCCGGCAGGCCGTAGCCCATCGTGCCCAGCCCGCCCGACGTCATCCAGCGGTTCGGCTTCTCGAAATGATAGTGCTGCGCCGCCCACATCTGGTGCTGGCCGACCTCGGTGGTGATGTAGGTGTCCATGTCCTTGGTCAGCGCATAGAGCCGCTGGATGGCGTATTGCGGCATGATCACGTCGGCGTTCGGCTTGTAGGCCAGCGAGTCGCGCGCCCGCCATTTGGCGATCTGCTCCCACCACGGGTAGAGCGCCTTCTTGTCGGCCTTGGCGGTCGCCCGCCACAGCCGCACCAGATCCTCCAGCACCCGGCCGACGTCGCCGAGGATCGGCACGTCGGTATGGACGTTCTTGTTGATCGACGACGGATCGATGTCGATGTGGATCTTCTTCGAGTTCGGCGAGAACGCGTTGAGCCGCCCGGTGATGCGGTCGTCGAAACGGGCGCCGATGCAGATCATCACGTCGCAATCGTGCATGGCCATGTTGGCCTCGTAGGTGCCGTGCATGCCGAGCATGCCCACCCAGTTCTTGCCGGAAGCCGGATAGGCGCCGAGCCCCATCAGCGTCGAGGTGATCGGGAAGCCGGTGAGATCGACCAGTTCGCGCAGCAGATGGCTCGCCTCCGGACCGGAGTTGATGACACCGCCTCCCGAATAGATGATCGGCTTCTTTGCGCTGGCCATCAGCTCGACCGCTGCCTTGACCTTCTCCAGGTCGCCCTGGACCTTCGGCTGGTAGCTGGTGCGCGGCGCCGTCTGCGGCGGCACATAGGTGCCCTTGGCGAACTGCACGTCCTTCGGAATGTCGACCACCACCGGGCCGGGGCGCCCGGTGGTCGCGACATGGAAGGCCTCGTGGATCGTGGCCGCGAGCTCGTTGACGTCCTTCACCAGCCAGTTGTGCTTGGTGCAGGGGCGCGTGATGCCGACCGTGTCGCATTCCTGGAAAGCGTCGGAACCGATCAGCGAGGTCGGCACCTGGCCGGTCAGGCAGACCAGCGGAATGGAATCCATCAGCGCGTCCTGCAGCGGCGTCACCGCGTTGGTGGCGCCGGGGCCGGACGTCACCAGCAGGACGCCGGCCTTGCCGGTCGAGCGGGCGTAGCCTTCCGCCGCATGGCCGGCGCCCTGCTCGTGCCTGACCAGAATGTGCTCGACCTCGTCCTGTTGGAAAATTTCATCGTAGATCGGGAGAACCGCGCCGCCCGGATAGCCGAAGACATGCTTGACGCCATTGTCCTTCAGCGCCTGCACCACCATTTCGGCGCCCGTCATTTCGCGCCGCTCGTTCCGCTCGTTGCTCATCGGTCTGGTCCCGTACTGTCGCCGTGTGGGCGTTGCTGGTCGTTTAGTCGTGTTTCGGGCAATAAAAAAGGCCCCCGAGGGAGCCTGTGTGATGCGCATGGGAGGTTTTCGCCCGGCGGTTACACCGCCTTGCCCACGCGCCTGCCTACGAGAATGAGTGCCGTTTTCATGGTGGCGGACAGTAGAGGCCGGAAAGCCGGCCTGTCAACCGGGAAAATGCTCCGCCTCGCCACCGTTCGCGTACCGTCCCAAACGGCTTCAGCGCGGCGGCTTGCAGTGCGCGACTCGCGGATCACATTTGGCTCCCTTCCTCGCCTGCACCAATGTTGGGCGATGCGGCTCGGCCTTCGCCGGCCCATGATGCGGTGTGCGCATCGCCAGCATCTGCTGATGGTTGAGCCTCCTGCGCGGCCCAGGTTTGCCATCGGATGTCTCGCCGATCTCCACCTGCCCGGCGCCGGCGATCACCCTCTTGTGCTTTCGGTCGGCCGTGTTCGGTTCCCCTTCGGCGATCGCCGCTGCGGGCCGGATCGACCTGACGCCCGCGGGCTTCTTCGGCCCGTGGCCGGCGGCGTCGGGCGTGCCTGCGATAACCGGCGCAGCACCTTGCGCCGGCAAGGCAGCGTTGCCGGCCAGCATCTTCACCGCCTCGCCCTTCGACGGATCGAGCCGGGCTTCGGAGAAGTCGCCCTTGCGCGGCGGCACGATCTTCGCCGCTTTGATCGACGTCACGACCGCCCTGGGAAGCTCAGGCAGGCGCGGCCCGGCATCGATCGCGACGACCTGATTGCCAAGCCGTACGCGCGGCGCGTTGTTGACGATCACAGTCTGGTTGATGATCGTCGTGTTGCGGATGATGGTCACGTTTTCACGCACCGGCCGCACGACGCTGACGACATCGGCCACGCCGATCGCCGCCACCGGTGCGAAGCACCACCAGCCCTCGTCGAACGCGACATCGGCAATACGCGGCGGCGCCGGAGCCCAGCCGATGTTGTCGCCGCCCTGGCGCCACACCACCCAGGCCGGCGCCCATTCGTAGCCGGCGATCCAGACCCAGCCGAATTCGGGATCGTACGCCCAGCGCCCGTAGTGGAAGACGATGCCGCCGAACGGCTCGGCCGACTCCCAGTACCAGCCCTCGTCGGTCCAGACCCATCTGCCTTCCGTATAGGGCCGCCATTCAGGCCGGACGGAGGGAACCCACACCTCGCCGAACCGGCTGGAAGTCCGCCAGCCGCCGTAAGTCGCGAGCCGCTCGCGGACGGTCACGGAAACCACGGCCGCATGCGCCGCCTGATAGGACGGAACCGCCAATGGACCGGCCAAAGTCACGCCCAAAGCCAAGGTGACGGCTGCGGAAGCTGCCAGCCCGCGCCGGGCGAATGGATGGATGGAGGACAATTGCATGACGCTTGGTTCCTTGCACCGCCATTCGCCCCCGTTGCTCTTGTCTTGAGACGCCATGGCCGCAATGCGGCAAAAGCCGATCACGATTGCGCGACCAATGGAGCGTCGCGCCACCTCCCCCTCTCCAGACAAACCATTGAAAACACGCCAAACTATTGGAGGGCATGACGCGAGAACAGTTTTGCCGAAATACTTGCGCATGCCGGACGGGGCGAACCCGGCTCCAGCGCTCGATCAAGAAGCGATCCCAAGACCGGAGGAACTGATGCTCGACATGACCCCGAACAAGAAGCTTTCCGACCTGCTCGACCAATTCGGCGCGGCACTTGCCGCCGGCGATATCGACAAGGCCGTCGCCTGCTTTCAGGACGACTGCTACTGGCGCGATCTCGTCGCCTTCACCTGGAACATCAAGACCATGGAAGGCCGCGACCAGGTGCGCGACATGCTTGTGAGCCAGTTGGCGAAGACGAAGCCTTCGAACTGGGCGATCGCCGACGGCGAGGATGCCAGCGAGAACGGCGGGGTGCTGGAAGGTTGGATCCGCCTCGAGACGGCGGTGGCGCGCGGCTTTGGCCACATCAGGCTGAAGGACGGCAAGATCTGGACATTGCTTACCACCATGGCGGAGCTGAAGGGCCATGAAGAGCCGGCCGGCTTCGCCCGGCCGCTGGGCGCCAGGCACGGCCATGGCAAGAATCGTCCGACCTGGAAGGAGGAGCGCGAGAAGGAAGCGGCCGAACTCGGTTTCAAGACGCAGCCGCATACGCTCATCATCGGCGGCGGCCAGGGCGGCATCGCGCTGGGCGCCCGGCTGCGCCAGCTCGGCGTGCCCACCATCATCGTCGAGAAGAACGAACGTGCCGGCGACAGCTGGCGCAAGCGCTACAAGTCGCTCTGCCTGCACGACCCGGTCTGGTACGACCATCTGCCCTATATCGACTTTCCCAGGAACTGGCCGGTCTTCTCGCCCAAGGACAAGATCGGCGACTGGCTGGAAATGTACACCAAGGTGATGGAGCTGAATTACTGGTCCTCGACCGAGGCCAGGAGCGCCGCCTATGACGACAAGAAGAAGGAATGGACCGTCGTCGTCCACCGCGACGGCAAGGACATCACGCTGAAGCCGAAGCAGCTGGTGCTGGCGACCGGCATGTCCAGCAAAGCGAACATGCCAAGCTTCAAGGGCATGGACAGCTTCAGGGGCGATCAGCACCATTCCTCGAAGCATCCCGGCCCCGACGCCTATGCCGGCAAGAAGGCCGTCGTCATCGGTTCGAACAATTCCGCCCACGATATCGCCGCCGCACTCTGGGAGGCCGGCGCCGACGTAACCATGGTGCAGCGCTCGACCACCCACATCTCCAGATCCGACACGCTGATGGAAATCGGGCTGGGTTCGCTCTACTCGGAAAAGGCCGTGCAAAGCGGCATGACGACGGCCAAGGCGGATCTCATCTTCGCCTCTTTGCCCTACAAGATCCTGCACGAATTCCAGATCCCCGCCTACGCCGAGATGAAGAAACGCGATGCCGCGTTCTACAAGGGCCTGGAAGAGGCCGGCTTCATGCTGGACTGGGGCGACGACGAGTCCGGCCTGTTCATGAAATATCTCAGGCGCGGCTCCGGTTATTATATCGACGTCGGCGCGTCCGACCTCATCATCGACGGCTCGATCAAGTTGAAGAGCGGCGTCGAGGTGAAGGAAATCGGGGAGCATTCGCTGCTTTTCTCCGACGGCTCGGAATTGCCGGCGGACCTCATCGTCTACGCCACCGGCTACGGCTCGATGAATGGCTGGGCGGCCGACCTGATCTCCCGCGAGGTCGCCGACAAGGTCGGCAAATGCTGGGGTCTCGGCTCCAACACCACCAAGGATCCCGGCCCCTGGGAAGGCGAGTTGCGCAACATGTGGAAGCCGACGCAACAGGAGGCGCTCTGGTTCCATGGCGGCAACCTGCACCAGTCACGCCACTATTCGCAATTCCTGTCGCTGCAGTTGAAGGCGCGGCACGAAGGCATCGCGACACCGGTCTACGGGCTGCAGAAGGTTCACCACAAGGGATAGGCCGCTCTGCCGCTTGTGCGAACAACAACGCGTAGCCCGCGCGGCCTCTCGGCCGCGCGGGCTTTTATTTCAGGCCCGGAGCACCACGCCCCTCGCCTTGGCCCAACGCTCGACGATCTTGCGCTCCTCCAGCGTTGCGAGGCGGTTGCCGAAGCCGCGCACCTGCACGGCCCGGTTTTGCGGGTCGAGCTCGATCGTCAGCAAGCGCTCGATCTTGCCGAGCGCCTTGCGCCGCAGCACCCAGAT
>NZ_RZOS01001399.1:0-459 GCF_004022605.1 Mesorhizobium sp. M4B.F.Ca.ET.089.01.1.1 | reverse complement strand
GGTTCGTGCTTTGCCACTCATCGGGACCCTTGGGGATCTGATACGTCGTGCCCCACGAGAGCAAGGCGGGCACTAGGTCGAACTTGATATGGTTGAGCTCCAGCACCACCGTGGGGCTCGATTGGTAGAGTTCGGAGTTGGCGTATTTCTGCTCGGCGAACTTACGCAGTCGGGTGAGGTAGGTCTGTGGGTTCAGTCCGCCTTTTTCAAAAACGATCATGTAGTCAACGTCCGAGTGCGCATCCATCTTGCGGGGAAGGATCGTGCCACGGGTGTGCGAGCCGAACCGGAAATGCGACGTTAGGCCATCACCGGCGACCGTGAAATAACTGGCCAGCCGGGAGCTCAAGGTCGTGACCGAGGTCGCGATCGAGGCCTTCTCGTCGGCCGAGAGCACCGCGTCGCTTGCACGGGATACGAGGTAGCTATTGACTGTCATTGGTGGGAACCTTTGTCGAC
>NZ_RZOS01001398.1:0-460 GCF_004022605.1 Mesorhizobium sp. M4B.F.Ca.ET.089.01.1.1 | reverse complement strand
GCTTAGGCTGAAAGAGCACGTTGCACGACAAATAAACCGCCTATCAGCTAACCACGGACCAGATGGAAGGTCAGCCCCGCAAGGCGGTTTTGGATTTCCCCGAGACCTTGCCCAGTTCCGCTTCCCATAGATCGAAGGGGCTCGCGACAATGACCACGGACTTTTCCTGACGCAGCGCGGCGCGGCTTCCAGCATCCTTGCCACGAACCTTGTCTCGACCTTCCACAATTCGGTCATGGCGGTGATCGAACCCGTCGCGGCCCTGCGAGATCCCGCTGATGTGCAGGTCGTAGAATTTGCGCCGCAGGTGAGCCCAGCACCCGGCGAGCCGGATTGTTTCATTGCTGCCGGCTTTGTCCCGTGCCTTGACCAGGTTGGTATAGGCCGAGTAGCCATCCACTTGCAGGATACCGCTGAACCCGGCGAGGTGGCGCGCGTGAGCGAATGGCGGATGCCGGTC
>NZ_RZOS01001397.1:0-460 GCF_004022605.1 Mesorhizobium sp. M4B.F.Ca.ET.089.01.1.1 | reverse complement strand
ATCACATAGCGATAGCGGTCCTCCCACTCGTCGAGCAGGGAAAAGTCGTCGCGGATCGTTTGGATCGTCGTTGTCATTGTGCCGGATATAGTCATCCGGCGTCCTCGCGTCACGGAAAAAGAAGAAAACACCGCAGGCGTCGAGAGGTCGGACGGGCCTGCGGTGTCGCCAATCAGCGGCTGAAAACTCAATTCTTCGTCGGCGCCTTCGCCGGGATGTTGACGGTCGCCGGCAGGACGATGTCGACGCTGCCGGTGGCGACGGACGTGTCGAGCCCGTTCGCCGGCTTGTCGCCGGTGTCATCCATCATGGCGGCGGCGATCTTGGCGGTCTCCCTGGCGCGGACGCCGATCGTGTGCATGGCGGATTTGCCGGTCTCGCAGACATCGGGCTTGCGCTCGCAGATGCCGGCAATGTCGCCGACCGCCTCGCGCGCCGCAAACAGCGCCTGGATCGGCCC
>NZ_RZOS01001396.1:0-460 GCF_004022605.1 Mesorhizobium sp. M4B.F.Ca.ET.089.01.1.1 | reverse complement strand
CCACGAGCCCCTCCAGCTTTTTGATTTGGCCGTCGACTTTCTGCATGATCTCATCTGAGACCTGCCGCGCTTGCAGCGTCGGCGCCGCGTCGGCAATTTCGACTAGGTCGATGAGGCCCATCAGCGTATCGTTTAAGCCGGCCGGGTGGCGCGCGTCCTGCGGCGTCTCCCGCTTGATGTCGACAAGCGTTCCCTCGATCACCTCGAGTTGCCCGACCAGTGCTTGCGCCCTCTCGCTAAGCGTTTCGTCATTCTCTCCAAGCCGCTTCTGCGCGTCCGCGAGCTGCCGCTTCAGGAGGCGGATGCGATTGACCGCCTGATTGAGCGCAGAGAGCATATCAAACAGCTTTTCTAAAAGCGCAAACTGCTCCGCGAATTCCTTTTCGGTCGTGGCTATCCGGGGATCCTTGACAACAGTGAAATCGACTGTCTGGACTTTGCCGCCGGCCTGGAGCTCAAC
>NZ_RZOS01001395.1:0-460 GCF_004022605.1 Mesorhizobium sp. M4B.F.Ca.ET.089.01.1.1 | reverse complement strand
GGCCGGCATGGCGCTCCTCGCCGAGGAAGCCGAAGATGCGGGCAAGGTCGCCCGCCTTGAAGCTGTTGACGACATCGGCGGCGCTGAGGCCCGCCTGCGCCATGCGCATGTCGAGCGGTCCGTCGGCGCGAAACGAGAAGCCGCGCTCGGCCTGGTCGAGCTGCATGGAGGAGACGCCGATGTCGAGCACCACGCCGTCGGCGCTTTCGACATGCTCATCGAGCATCGAAAACGGCGCCTGGACAAGAGTCAGGCTGCCGCCTGATTGCTGTTCCAGCGAGCGCCCAGCGGCGATGGCATCGGGATCGCGGTCGATGGCCACGACCGAGGCACCGCTTGCCAGGATGGCCCTGGTATAGCCGCCGGCGCCGAAGGTGCCGTCGACGATCAGATCGCCGGCCTTGGGCGACAGCGCCTCCAGCACTTCGGCAAGAAGGACCGGAATGTGGCGGGCCGGTCC
>NZ_RZOS01001394.1:0-460 GCF_004022605.1 Mesorhizobium sp. M4B.F.Ca.ET.089.01.1.1 | reverse complement strand
CTGCTGTAGCTATCGGCTTTTTTGCTGCCTACACGCTGCTGTCCCGGGTCTTGCCACCTGAAATGCCCGGCTTCATTGCATTTGCTGGCGCCGGCTTGTTTGGGCTCGCCTGTCTGGTTGTCCCCAGTGTCGCGCTTGACCGCTTCGAGAAAGCTCAGATGCAAACTTACCGTCGCGGCTTCCCCGACTTCATGGATATGATGATCACGTGCGCGGACGCAGGTATGAGCCTGGAGGCCGCGGTGGAGCGTGTTAGTAACGAATTGGCGGGAACTCACAAATGGCTGGGCATCCAGCTTGCCATCATGAATCTGCAACTGCGAGCGGGTAAGCCGTTGCGCGAGGCATTGCGCGATCTGTCGGACCGTATTGGTCTTGACGAGGCGCGGGCTCTGGCCATTCTGTTTCGGCAATCGGAAGAACTCGGCACCAGCCTCACGGATGCGCTACGCGTATATAG
>NZ_RZOS01001393.1:0-461 GCF_004022605.1 Mesorhizobium sp. M4B.F.Ca.ET.089.01.1.1 | reverse complement strand
TGCGTGTGCTCTAGCACAGGACCAAACGGGGTATTTGCTTGCGGATGCCGCCTTCTCTTCCAAACTAGTTCCATCGGCCAGCCTAGGCGAATGCCGAACTCTCGCGAGACTTGGGAAGATTCCAGTGCTGCTGCCTTCCCGTTTGCTGTTTGCGGCTGACCCAGTGGAATGGAGTTGGGACGTCACATCCGACGCCGTTGCCGCGTGGATCGCTTGGTTAACTGGGGCACCACAGCTGGTGATTTTGACAGATGTCGATGGCGTGTATCGCGGTGGAGCAACCGACGATCCCGCTGCACTTATAGAGCAGATCGCTGCTCAAGATCTTGTCCTTCTCGGCCACACCTCGATTGACGCCTGCGCGGTCGAATTCATGGCGAAGAAAAGCCTTCCCGGCGTTGTGATTAATGCCCGTCATCCCGCTCGTCTCGCCGATTGGCTGGAAGGGAGACGCGTTAGAG
>NZ_RZOS01001392.1:0-462 GCF_004022605.1 Mesorhizobium sp. M4B.F.Ca.ET.089.01.1.1 | reverse complement strand
GAATACATCGTGGACCGACCACACCATCGCCAAACAAAGGTCCATAGCGGCTGTCGTTGAGCCATTGATGGAGCGACTCGGTCGTCGGCAGAAACAGGCTCGGCGGCGCCGTGCGAAGGTCCCGCTTGGTCCCGATCCAGCCATGGAAATGCCAGCCGCACGCCTTGCAACCCAACCGGTCGGCGCCCGCCACGCCGTCTCCCGAGGTGAGCGTTAGCGGCGAACCACAGCTTGGCTCGGGGCACATGAAGAATGGGAATTGATATTCGCCGGTCCGGCCGGTCGGCTGCCACACCTCTTTGTCAGCCTGCTCCCAATTCTCAGGGACGGAGCCATTTTGAAGGCCAAGGGTGAGCGGGGGAGAACCATCGATCCTGTGGAGGGCGGCGAGATAGCGCGCGAGGCGCTGCGCCTGATTGGCTGCGAGGCGGATCCGCGGATAGACGAGAAGCGCTCGTGTGC
>NZ_RZOS01001391.1:0-463 GCF_004022605.1 Mesorhizobium sp. M4B.F.Ca.ET.089.01.1.1 | reverse complement strand
ATCTTGAGCAGGCTTTCAGTATATCGCTAGGAGGGCTTGGGATACCTTGTCAGCCACTCGATGTGACCGGTCGCCAAGGGTTTCCCGATTTCCTAGTATCGATTGAGGATTTTATTCCGATTGTTGTCGAGGTGAAATCTAAAGTTAGCGATCAGGAAACGGTGCCCTTAAACGCTGCTACCGAGGTCCTCGCGGCATCAGAACTGGCGGGGCTGCGAAACAACCCTTGCCTCACCTTGTGCAGCCCCGGTGTAGACCCGAGCGTTCCAACGTTTATCGAGGCCGCGAAGCGTTTGTGCGTCACCGATGTCTCCGATTTTTGCGAAGCCATCCTGCGATTGCACGAGGGAACTCTTACCAGGGGTGGGTTTTACAACTGGTTGACAACGCCCGGCATCGCGCTGGCCGAAGCGCTTCCTTCGCCGGCCACTCGTTAACGGTCCTTCTTAAATAGAAATTGTGC
>NZ_RZOS01001390.1:0-463 GCF_004022605.1 Mesorhizobium sp. M4B.F.Ca.ET.089.01.1.1 | reverse complement strand
GTGCAGGATTCCGCGACGAGGAGGATCGTCTATTCAAAATAGCGTACGATCAAGGAACAGCTTTTCTACAAGCCTACGCTGACGGGAAGATCGCCGATTCTGAGGTGACCAAGTATGGTTCTTTTAACTTCTATCTCCGCATGCATGATGGTCCAAGCATCGACTTCAAGTTGGGGGTAATCTGGGCTGTCGCCCACCAAATCGCGCACGAAGACATTTCAAAGAATTCAGATGGCAGCGACACGAGTTACTCTGAATTCACTGATCGAGCGATCTTGAAGTTTGCACACCGGAACTGCCGTTCGTTATAGCGCCACCAATCGCCTATAAACTGCCAATTCACCCGGCATCGTCATGCCGCCTGCTCGCGGATGCCAACACACGCATCCGGCCAACAGCGGTTGAACCGGCGCGCCGGCTTCCTCGAGCATATCCGCCAGCCGAATGAACTCCGGCCAGGCGC
>NZ_RZOS01000138.1:0-13078 GCF_004022605.1 Mesorhizobium sp. M4B.F.Ca.ET.089.01.1.1 | reverse complement strand
GCGCGCGCCGCCGACGCCGTTGTCGTCGCCGAGCCGGAACCGGCTGAATACGTCAAGATCTGCGACGTGTACGGCTCGGGCTACTTCTACATCCCCGGCACCGAAACCTGCCTGCGCATCGGCGGCTATGTCCGCTACGACATCGGCATGGGCGACGTCGGCGCGTTCACCGGCGCGGAGTCGGTCGACCACGAAGATGGTGACGTGCAGGATACCTGGTACAAGAATGCCCGCTTCACGCTGAAGACCTGGACCGGCCAGGAAACCGAGCTCGGCACCTTGAAGACCTACACCGAGACCCGCTTCAACTTCGGCAACAACAATCGGCACGCCACCCTTGATGATCCGGCCACCACGACCATCGATGAAACCGATACCAATCCCGCCGGCGGCAAGGGCGTTTCGCTCAACTTCGCCTGGATCCAGCTCGGTGGCCTGCGCGTCGGTAAGGACGAATCGGCCTTCAATACGTTCATCGGCTACGCCGGCAACGTCATCAACGATACGCTGGTTCCGTACGGCAATTTCGACACCAACGTCATCCAGTACTACTTCGACGCTGGCAACGGCTTCTCCGCCGTCCTCTCGCTCGAAGAAGGCTCGGGCGTCGTCGGCACGATCGACAGCTACGTTCCGCATGTCGTCGGCGGTCTGAAGTACACGCAGGGCTGGGGCGCCATCGCCGGCGTCGTCGCCTATGACAGCAACTACGAGGAAGTGGCCGGCAAGGTCCGCTTGGACGTCAACGCCACCGACGCGATCTCGCTGTGGGTCATGGGCGGCTACGGCACCGACGACAATCTCTCGGATCCGACCTGGGCAATCCCGGCCGGCGGCCGCGGCTTCTTCAAGCAGTGGAGCGGCAACTGGGCAGTCTGGGGCGGCGGTACCTACAAGTTCAACGAGAAGACCTCGTTCAACGCCCAGCTCTCCTATGACGAAGGCAAGAACTTCGGCGTTGCGGCGAATATCGCCTACGACGTCGTTCCCGGCTTCACCGTCACGGCCGAGGTCGACTACATCAACGTTGGCGAGGATACCGTCTCCGATTGGACCGATGCCCGGCAAGAAGACGCCATCGGCGGTATGCTCCGCTTCCAGCGCTCGTTCTAATCAGCAGCGTCTGACCGAAATCGAACCCGGCGGGCAACCGCCGGGTTTTTTCGTCTTCGGGCGACAGCGCGCCAGACTCTTTCTGGAACCGCGCCCCGTCCCGTCGCGCAGCTTGCACCGGCCAATCCGGCACGCTGGCAAGAAGGCCCTTTTTCTTAACGAGCCTCTGCCATGCGCCTGCGCCCTCCCCTTACGTTGGCGGTCTCCTCCGCTTCCAGCGCTCGTTCTAACAGGCACTGCCTGACTGAAATTAGAACCCGGCGGGCAACCGCCGGGTTTTTTGAATTAGGAGATCCGACTATCAAGGTCGTGCTATCCGCGAGGAGCGAAGCGCGCGCGGAATCCGAGGGTGGCCTCTAAGTGCCACCGCGGAACTGGGTTCGCGGCGCCAGAGGACAGCGCCCGCGCCTCTTGCCGGCCATGTTCCCCGCAAGGCCCCGCAAGGTAGATTGGATGTCGCGAAGTGCCTTTGCCAGTCTTCGGCTTCGAAGAAGGCGTGCCGAGGCAGACGGCTACCGATCTCGCCCTTGCCGGGTGAGGTGGTTGGCAGGCCAGAGAGGGTGAAACTCGACGGCGGGGCACCAGGTTTCTGGACCGCGGCGCCCGCTTCGCATTCGCTCCGCTCCAGGAGGTCATGGTGGCTGCGCGTTGACCGCGAATGTTTCTTAAAGTTCAGCCAGATCTCCCAAGGCTTCAATCAATGGCTGGATTCTGCATTCATAGTTCTTCCAGTGCTTGACTGACGACTTGTAGATCGGCTGGCGAACTTGCCAGCGACTGATTGTCCTGACCGAGCCCGCCTTGTCGAAAAAGCGAAGGCAGGCATCATTCCAAGGCAGGCCAAGATGGTCTATAAGACGGCGCGATTGCCTCTCCTGATCCGAAATGAGATCTTCATAGCCGTTCTCAAAAATTCGCCCGGGCAGAACCGTGTTCCAATGGCGCATAAGGCGATCATACTCGCGGTAGTACAGACCCAGGGTTTCCAGATCGCAACTGAAATTATGGCCTTCCTGAAGGTTTGAAAAGAAGCAAGAAAGACAATTGTCGATTGCGTCACGCCTGCAGTGAATAATCCGAGCATTTGGAAACAGAATCGCAATCAGCCCGACCAGCTCGAAATTGTGGGGCAGCTTGTCGACAATGTACGGAGCGTTTGCCGAATAATGACGCAGGTAGGACAGATATTCTTCTGCCAGCGCTTGAGATTGCGGGATCGTCATCGACCTTACCCACTCGCCGAAAGACTCCCCCGCCCTGAGACTTAAGCCGATAGAGGCCGCCATTCGCCCCAGTTTCGTGAGCTCTCCGGCCCCGTGAACTTCCGGGTGGCTCGAGCAGATTTGCTCAGTCAGAGTTGTACCCGAGCGCGGCATACCCAAGATGAAGACGGGCACCTCGGACGGATTTCCATAAGCTGCTTTGTCTGCCAACAGCTGCGCATCGAACACGCCGATGAGCGAATCAACCCGCTTGCGATAGAAATCAATGTCGAACTCACGGGCCTTGAGCGCCTTGCCCTTCAAGAAATGATCCATCGCCTGGTCATAACGCCCCAGGTCGTTCAGAATCTTCCCCGCCGCCAGGTGAAGCAGACTCGACTCACCCGAGGAAATCGCGCTGTCGCCGAGCTCGTTCAGGATTTGGCCGAGTTCGGGAGTCTCGGCAGAAAATTTTCGAGTGTTTGCAAAGGCAATGTAGCCTGCAGACACATTCACGCGCCCGGCAATGGCTTCGTTCAAATAGGTTGTTGCCTCGTCCATCCGTCCGAGGCCTATGAGTGCACTCGCAAGGCCCAAACCGGCGAGCGGATGATTGCGATCGATCTTCAGCGCTTTTTCATAGAGAGGCAAAGCCATTTCAGCCTTGTCAAACCTGCCGTATGCCTCGCCCAGCCGGCAAAGCGCCTCAACCAGATCCGGTTTCAGTTCACAGGCGCGCTGCAAGTGCTGAATCGCCAAGGGGTGATCATTAACTTTCAGATAGGCTTCTCCAAGACTAAGCCGATAATAAGGGTTCCTCGGTTCCCGTGCCGCTGCACGCGCCAAAAACTTGATGGCCAACTCATCATCGACGCCAAGCCCCAAAGTGCCGAGTATGTACAAGGCAAGCGGATGTTCGGGCGTTCTTGCCAGAACACGGTGACACAGCTCCTCGGCCTCCGGCAGCCGCTCAGCCTTTTGCAGTTCGAGCGCCTGCCGCAGCAGCAGGTCGTCGGCCTGCGCACGCGACGGCGTTGACTGCAACGGCCTTGCCTGCAGCGGCTTTGGCTGGGGCTGTTTGGCCGGTGGCGTGGACAGGCCCTTGAGATGCTTGGACCAGGCGGGAGGCAGCCGATTGTTCATCTTGCCTCGCTAGCAAAATCGACCCGGGAAATCCAGCATTAGAGAAGGAACGCGCGAGTCCCCACATCCACAAGCTAGCGCCCCTCCATTTCCCCTGGCGGCAACTTGCGCAGCCTACCTGTCCACGCTAGCAAGAAGGCCCTTTTTCTCGACGAGCCTCTTGCCATGCGCCTGCGCCCTCCCCTTACGCCGCTTATCGCCGCGCTCCCCTCGACGGTGCCGTTTGTCGGCCCGGAAGCGCAGGAGCGTGACCGCGGCCGTCCGTTCCGCGCCCGTATCGGCGCCAACGAGAGCAGCTTCGGGCCCTCGCCCCGCGTCATTGCCCGCATGGAAAGCGTCGCGCGCGACCAGTGGATGTATTGCGACCCCGACAATTTCGACCTCAAGCAGGCGGCCGCGGCCCATCTAGGCGTCGGCGCCGAGAATGTGGTTATCGGCGAAGGCATAGACGGGCTGCTCAGCCTGGTGGCGCGCATGTATGTGGCGCCTGGCGACGCGGTGGTGACCTCGCTCGGCGCCTATCCGACCTTCAACTTCCACGTCGCCGGCGTTGGCGGAAGGCTGGTCGCGGTGCCCTACGAGAACGATCGGGAAAGCCTGGATGGCCTGCTCGCGGCGGCGGTCCGCGAAAAAGCGCCGCTGGTCTATCTCTCCAATCCCGACAATCCGATGGGTAGCTGGTGGGAGGCCGCCGAAATCATCCGCTTCATCGAGACGTTGCCGGAAACCACCATGCTGGTGCTGGACGAGGCCTATGGCGAGCTCGGGCCGGCCTCGGCGCTGCCGCCGATCGACGTGTCCCGGCCCAACGTCGTCCGCATGCGCACCTTCTCCAAGGCCTATGGGCTGGCCGGCATACGCTGTGGCTACGCGGTCGCCGAGCCGCAGGTGATCCGTGATTTCGAGAAGATCCGCAACCATTACGGCGTCAGCCGCATGGCGCAGATCGCCGGCCTCGAGGCGCTGGCCGACCAAGATTATCTGGAAAGCGTGGTGACGCGCGTCGCCGCCGGCCGCCGGCGCATCGCCGCAATCGCGGAGGCGAACGGGCTGAAGCCGCTGCCTTCAGCCACCAACTTCGTCACCATCGACTGCGGCAGCGACGGCGCCTTCGCCCTGAAGGTGCTGCAGGGCCTCCTGTCGCGCGACGTGTTCATCCGCAAGCCGATGGCGCCCGGGCTAGACCGCTGCATAAGGGTCAGCGTTGGCCTCGACCACGAGCTCGACATCTTCGCCGAAGAATTGCCGGGCGCGCTCGCGGCCGCCCGGGGTAACTAGCAGCAGCCGCTCGGCGGCTCGACCGCGTCGATACCGGGTTGCCTTTGGCCGGCCACATGCCCAGATTCTGCAAGGCGAAGGCGGAAGGTTGATAGGATGCAGGGCAGGCAGCGCGCCGTGCGGGCACGCATTTCCGGCAAGGTGCAGGGCGTCAGCTATCGTGTCTGGACGCGCGGCGAGGCGATGCGTCTCGGCCTGACGGGCTGGGTGCGCAACGAACGCGACGGCTCGGTGACGGCGCTGATCGCCGGCGCCGATGGCGCGGTCACGGCCATGATCGAGCGGCTTTGGCAAGGGCCGCGCGGGGCCTCGGTCGCGAAGGTCGAGATCGCGGAAAGCGCCGGCGACGACGCGCCAGGCGACTTCCGAATCGTCACCTGACCGAATGCTGCAGCAAGCTCGGCAGCGGCCTCGAACCCAGGCTCGACATCCTCACGAGGACTGCCCAACAATGCGGCGCACGACATATGTGTGTATGTTCTGATTTGTTTCCTTTAGCGCTGAAGCAGATCGACATCCGCGCGCCGCAGTCGGGGCGCGTGCACCAATTGGCGGTACACACGATCGGCGGGGTCATCGCGCCCGGCGAGGCGATCATGCAGATCGTGCCGACCGCCGACGCCCTAGTGGTCGAGGCGCGCGTCGCTCCGCAGGACATCGACCAGGTCCGCGTCGGGCAGCCGGCCGCGCTTCGCCTGTCGGCGTTCAGCCAGCAGACCACGCCGGAGGTCGAGGGCCAGGTGGACCGGATTTCGCCCGACCTCATCGAAGACCAGAAGGCTGGCGTTGCCTATTACGCCGTGCGTATCGCGCTGACACAGAGCAGTCTGAAACAAACCGGACAGCTCGAGCTGAAACCCGGCATGCCGGCCGAGGTTTTTCTGAGGACAGGCGAGCGCACGGTTCTCTCCTACCTGCTGAAGCCTTTGACCGACCAGGCGAGCCGCGCCTTCAGCGGCGACTGAGGCTCCGGTCCGATCGACGTCGCCACTGTTGCGGTCGATCCTGCCTTTTACCGCACTGTTCGAGGCGCCCATTCCTCCCTTGAATTAATTGAACGTTCGTTTTATTATCCGAACGAAAGAGGAAGCGGGAATGGCGCGCACGACGGGTTCCGATGGCGAAAAGACCGAGGCTGCCGTTCGCGAAGCGGCGGTCGGCCTGATCGCGCGCCTCGGCTACGAGGCGATGTCGATGCGACTGCTGGCGGCGGAAGTCGGCGTGCAGGCCGCCGCGCTCTACCGCTACTTCCCGACCAAGGAAGACCTGCTGTTCACGCTGATGCGCGAGCACATGGAAGGACTGCTCAAGGCATGGGATGCGGCGCGCCCGGCTGGCGCCGATCCGGTCGCGCGGCTCGCCGCCTATGTCGAAAACCACATCGCCTTCCATATCGCGCGCCGCTCCGCCACGCATGTCTCGAACATGGAGCTGCGCAGCCTTTCGCATGACAGGCTGACGCTGATTCTGAAGCAGCGCACCGCCTACGAGAAGGAACTGCGTGCCATCCTGCGCGACGGCGCGGAGAATGGCGTCTTTGCGATCGACGACATCGGGCTCACCGCCATGGCGCTGATCCAGATGATGACCGGCGTCATTGTCTGGTTCCGGCCGGGCGAGCGGCTGTCGATCGGCGAAGTCACCACGTCATATCTTTCGATGACAATGCGCCTGGTCGGCGCGACAATCAGCCAAGGCACCGCGCGTCCCTCCGGGCGCGCCAGGGACGTCGTGGCGCTCTGAGTTTCACGCATGATCCCCCGCGAGGATCGGGGCATGCGCAGGGAGGAACGGCATGTACACGAACACGCTGAGCTTCGGGCTCGATCCGGACATCGAGGCGCTGCGCGACCTTGTGCGGCGCTTCGCGCAGGACAAGATTGCGCCGATCGCGGCCGAGATCGACCGTGCCAACGAATTTCCAGCGCATCTGTGGGTGGAGCTCGGTGCGCTCGGCCTGCTCGGCATCACCGCCGATCCGGATTTCGGCGGCACTGGCATGGGCTATCTCGCCCATGTCGTGGCGGTGGAGGAGATTTCGCGCGCCTCGGCCTCGGTCGGCTTGTCCTATGGGGCGCATTCCAATCTCTGCGTCAACCAGATCAACCGCTGGGCAACGCCTGATCAGAAGGAGAAATACCTCCCTGCCCTCTGCTCGGGCGAGAAGGTCGGCGCGCTGGCGATGTCGGAATCGGGTGCCGGATCGGACGTGGTGTCGCTCCGGCTGCGCGCCGAAAAGCGCAACGATCGCTATGTGCTCAACGGCTCCAAGATGTGGATCACCAACGGGCCCGACGCAGAGACGCTGGTGGTATATGCCAAGACCGATCCGGATCGCCATTCGCGCGGCATCACCGCCTTCATCATCGAAAAGGATTTCGCCGGTTTCTCGGTGGCGCAGAAGCTCGACAAGATCGGCATGCGCGGCTCCAACACCGGCGAGTTGGTGTTCGAGAATGTCGAGGTGCCGTTCGAGAACGTGCTGCATGAGGAAGGACGCGGCGTCGAGGTTCTGATGTCGGGCCTCGACTACGAGCGCGCGGTGCTGGCCGGCGGGCCGATCGGGCTGATGGCGGCCTGCCTCGACGTGGCGGTGCCTTATGTGCACGAACGCAAGCAGTTCGGTCAGCCGATCGGCACCTTCCAGCTGGTGCAGGGCAAGCTCGCCGACATGTACGCGACGATGAACGCCGCGCGCGCCTATGTCTATGCGGTGGCCGCGGCCTGCGACCGCGGCGAGACCACGCGCAAGGACGCCGCCGGCTGCGTTTTGTTCGCCGCCGAGAAGGCAACGCAGATGGCCCTCGATGCGATCCAGCTGCTCGGCGGCAATGGCTACATCAACGACTATCCGACCGGCAGGCTCCTGCGCGACGCCAAGCTCTACGAGATCGGCGCCGGCACCAGCGAAATCCGCCGCTGGCTGATCGGGCGCGAGATCATGGCGGAGGGGGTGTGATGGTCCCCTCCGCCATCTCAGCCGAAGGCCTTGGGCAGGTCGTCGGTCGGCTTGGCGACGATCTGATGCGCATCGCACCACAGAATCTCGCGCTGGCGCGCCGACGTTATCGACCGCACCGGCAAGCCGCCCTCCTCGATCAGCCAGGCGCAATAACGCGCGCGGCTGATCGCCTCCCTGGCGTCCGGATGAAACCAGCAGACGCCCCAGATCGAATTCCGGCGTTTGAAATGCCGGCCAACCCTGCCAGGAATGGGCAAATGCCGATTGAACCAGCCGAACTGATCCTTCAGTTCGTCATGGATCCAGTCCGGGCAGCCGTTCCGGTACAGATACCAGGACGCATGGAAAAAGCCGGTCTCCACCCGGCTCTTCGGATGGATCAGCGGCGTTACAAACCGCAAATACATTGTGACACCCACAGCGCTTGCGGGCGCCGTGTTCCTCTTGCTCAAATTCGGGACGTGGAAAGCCGCCCTTCGGCGGCGTCAGGCCATGGCCGAAGGGAGACATCTGGTGAAACGCATATCCATGCCTTTCATCGTCGCCTCCTGAGGGTGTCACTACTAAGAAGGATGCCATGCTTGGCGCGCGGCATCCGGGCGCGGGCTGTTACACTGGTTCCGTCGCGGCATCAAGAGGTGTGAGGAACAACGTGGCCACATTGCAATCCCAGATCTCCCCCGTCTCCGACACCTTCCGCGCCAATGCCGAGCGCATGCGGGCGCTGGTCGCCGACATTTCCGAGAAGGCTGCAAGCATCGAGCGCGGCGGCTCGGACGAGGCGCGCGAGCGCCATCTCGGGCGCGGCAAGCTGTTGCCGCGCCAGCGCCTGGCGCAGTTGCTCGACATCGGCTCGCCCTTCCTCGAGATCGGCCAGTTCGCGGCATGGTCGATGTATGGCGAGGACATTCCGGCCGCCGGTCTCATCGCCGGCATCGGCCGCGTCGAGGGCACGGAGGTGATGGTCGTCGTCAACGACGCCACGGTGAAGGGTGGCACCTACTATCCGCTGACGGTGAAGAAGCACCTGCGCGCGCAGGAGATCGCGCTGCAGAACAACCTGCCTTGCGTTTATCTGGTCGATAGCGGCGGCGCCAATCTGCCCAACCAGGACGAGGTGTTTCCCGACCGCGAGCATTTCGGCCGCATCTTCTACAACCAGGCCAACATGTCGGCGGCAGGCATCCCGCAGATCGCCTGCGTCATGGGCTCCTGCACTGCGGGCGGCGCCTATGTGCCGGCAATGTCGGACGAGACGATCATGGTGCGCAACCAGGCGACCATCTTCCTCGGCGGCCCGCCGCTGGTGAAGGCGGCGACAGGCGAGGATGTCAGCGCCGAGGAGCTCGGCGGCGCCGATGTCCACACAAGGCTTTCCGGCGTCGCCGACCACTACGCAATGGACGACGAACACGCGCTGGCCATTTGCCGGCGCATTGTGAAGAACCTCAATCGGAACAAGGCGGTAAGCCTGAACTTACAGAAACCGATTCCGCCGCTTCACGATCCGCATGAGCTCTACGGCATCGTGCCGACGGACCTGCGCCAGCCCTATGACGTGCGCGAGGTGATCGCGCGCACCGTCGACGGCTCGGAGTTCGACGAGTTCAAGCAGAATTATGGCACCACCTTGGTTACCGGCTTTGCCCATCTGCACGGCATGCCGGTCGGTATCATCGCCAACAATGGCGTGTTGTTTTCGGAGAGCGCGCTGAAGGGCGCGCATTTCATCGAGCTCTGCTGCCAGCGCGGCATTCCGCTGGTCTTCCTGCAGAACATCACCGGCTTCATGGTCGGCAGGAAATACGAGGCCGGCGGCATCGCCAAGGACGGCGCCAAGCTGGTGATGGCGGTCGCCACCGCCAGGGTGCCGAAGGTAACGATGATCATCGGAGGTTCGTTCGGCGCCGGCAATTACGGCATGTGCGGGCGGGCCTACTCACCGCGTTTCCTGTGGATGTGGCCGAATGCGCGCATCTCGGTGATGGGCGGCGAGCAGGCGGCGACGGTGCTTGCCATGGTCAAGCGCGAGGGTATCGAGCGCAAGGGCGGCGAGTGGAGCGCCGAAGAGGAAGCGAAATTCCGGAAGCCCATCCTGATGAAATACGAGCATGAGGGTCATCCGCTCTATTCCTCGGCGAGGCTGTGGGACGACGGCATCATCGACCCGGCGAGGACGCGCGAGGTCCTGGCGCTCAGCCTGTCGGCCGCGCTCAATGCCGACATCGAGGAGACGCGCTTCGGCGTGTTCAGGATGTGAGATGAGCGCTTCCGGCGACAGGATCCGCATCCATACCGGCGACATCACCAGGCTGGCGGTCGACGCCATCGTCAACGCCGCCAATTCGTCGCTGCTCGGCGGCGGCGGTGTCGACGGTGCCATCCATCGCGCGGCCGGGCCCGAACTCCTGGCCGAATGCCGCACGCTCAACGGCTGCAAGACCGGCGATGCAAAGCTGACCAAGGGCTACCGGCTGCCGGCTCGCTACGTCATCCACACTGTCGGGCCGGTCTGGCAGGGCGGTGGCAAGGGTGAGGCCGAGCTGCTCGCCTCCTGCTACCGGCGCTCGCTGGAGATCGCCAGCGCCCATGATTGCCGCACGCTTGCCTTTCCGGCGATCTCAACCGGCATCTACGGCTACCCGAAGGACAAGGCGACGGGGATTGCTGTCGGCAGCGTGAGCGATTTCCTCAGCCGGAACGCGATACCGGAAACCGTCATCTTCTGTTGCTTCGACGAGCAAACAGCGGAACTATACCGAGAGGCCGTTGCTGCGGTCGGTGGAGTCTGAACTTCATGGACCAATCATATAATTTTCGAACTCAAATAGGATTTTTCGATACCGGGCTGGTCGCCCCGGAGAATACACGCTACTGCTCACCGCGCAATTTGCAGTGGGCATGGGGTGAAAATGAAACTGAACTATTTTCGGCGTATAGCTGCTTCGATACTTGCGGGATTGCTTATATTCGCCTTGCCCGGCGCGGGCGCGGCGGAGTCGCTTGCCGGCAAGGTGGGCGACAAGCGGTTCTCTCCGTATTTACCTGGGAATCCGAAGGACGAGTGCACCAAAACCTACCACGACTATGTGGCGGCCGGCGGCCATTCGGCCTATGCAACGACCTTCTATTCGCGCGTCGTCGACCTCTACATCATCTGCGGCTCGGGGCTGAACGCGCCGTCGCAAAAGGCCGCGGAAGAGCGGGCGCTACGATCCTGCCAGGCGGGCCTGAAGAAGTGGAAAGTCAGGACCGCGAGCGGCGGCTGCGAAATCGCGGCGTCGAAATAGGCCGACGCTCGCCCGACTGGCGCCGACCGAGGCAAAACCGGGAGGCTCCATGTTCGGCAAGATCCTGATCGCCAATCGCGGCGAGATCGCCTGCCGCGTCATCCGCACGGCACGAAGGTTGGGCGTGCGCACCGTCGCCGTCTATTCCGATGCGGATGCGAGGGCCTGGCATGTCGAGATGGCCGACGAGGCAGTCCACATCGGCCCCTCGCCTGTCGGAGAAAGCTATTTGCGCGGCGACAGAATAGTCGCGGCGGCGCTTGCCACCGGCGCGGAGGCGATCCATCCGGGCTACGGCTTCCTGTCGGAGAACCCGGATTTCGTCGACCAGGTGACGGCGGCAGGGCTGGTCTTCATCGGCCCGTCGGCGGCCTCGATCCGCGCCATGGGATTGAAGGACGCGGCCAAGCGCCTGATGGAGACGGCGGGCGTTCCTGTGGTGCCCGGCTATCACGGCGAGGCGCAGGAGATCGTGCTCCTCGCCTCCAAGGCGCGCGAGATCGGCTATCCGGTGCTGATCAAGGCGCGCGCCGGCGGCGGCGGCAAGGGCATGCGGCGCGTCGACCACCCGGACGATTTCTCCGAGGCGCTGTCCGGCGCCCGGCGCGAGGCCAAAGCGGCCTTCGGCGACGATCGCGTGCTGGTGGAAAAATATGTCGACAAGCCGCGCCATATCGAAGTGCAGGTGTTCGGCGACAATTTCGGCAATGCCGTGCATCTTTTCGAGCGCGACTGCTCGGCGCAGCGCCGCCACCAGAAGGTGATCGAGGAAGCGCCCGCTCCCGGCATGACGCCGGCGCTGCGCAAGGCGATGACCGAGGCCGCGGTGAAGGCTGCCAAAGCCATCAGCTATTCAGGCGCCGGCACGATCGAGTTCATCGTCGACGCCTCTCAGGGGCTGAAGGCCGACCGCTTCTGGTTCATGGAGATGAACACCCGCCTGCAGGTCGAGCACCCCGTCACCGAAATGGTCACCGGCATCGATCTGGTCGAATGGCAGCTACGGGTCGCGTCCGGCGAGAAGCTGCCGAGCGCGCAAGCCGAGATTCAGCTTGCCGGCCACGCCTTCGAGGCGCGTATCTATGCCGAGGACGCTACCAGGGGATTCCTGCCGGCGACGGGCACGCTGCATCATCTGAAATTCCCGGATGCGGCGCCGGCGCATGCCGCCATGCGCATCGAGACGGGCGTGCGCGCCGGCGATGCGATCTCGCCCTTCTACGATCCGATGATCGCCAAGCTGGTGGTGCACGGCAAGGACCGGGCCGCCGCGCTTGCGGCGCTGCGCAAGGCGCTGGCTGAGACGGAAGTGGCCGGCTCGACGGTCAACACCGCCTTTCTCGCCGCGCTCGCCGCCGATGCCGATTTCGCGGCCGGCGACGTCGACACCGGGCTGATCGGCCGGCATCAGGACGAACTGGTGGCGATCGCCCCGCCGAATGGCGAGATCATTGCCGCCGCGGCGCTCGCGGCATCGGGCGCCGGCGCGCAAGAGCCGACCAGCGACCCCTGGTCGGCGCTTGCCGGCTATGCGCATTTCCACACGGTGGAGCGACGCACCAGGCTGCGCTACGGCGAAGAAGCCATACTGGCGCGCATCTCGATGCGGCCGGACGGCCGCTTCCAGGTGGCGCTGGAAGCGCCGTACGAAGAGGTCAATTCCCACGACCTCAGGACCACGCCTCGCCTCGCCCGCTGGCCGGGCCACGTCACCGTGTTCGAAGGTGCGGCCGGCTACAATTTCGCGGTTCCCGACCCGCTGGCGAAGGCCGACGAAGCCGCCGCGGCATCCGGGAGCCTGCGCGCGCCGATGCCCGGCCTGGTCAAGCTGGTGCGCGCGGGGTCGGGCGATGCCGTCGTCAAGGGCCAGCCGCTGCTGATCCTCGAGGCGATGAAGATGGAGCATACGATCGCCGCCCCGCATGACGGGGTGGTCGCCGAAATCGTGGCAGAAGGCGCGCAGGTCAGCGACGGCACCGTGCTGGTGCGCTTCGAGGAACCGCAGACCTGACTGTCCAAAATGAAAATGGCCGGAGCAGATCCGGCCATTTCCGACTGTCAGGCAGCGACGATCAAGGCTGGATCGGCGC